>JASBRL010000144.1 GCA_030149475.1 Marinobacter sp. | reverse complement strand
GGAGCCGGCAACTCCGGACTCCGACGGGTGTCGTGTAGTGGTGTCCGTTTGAGGTTTGCCGCTCACTGGACAGTTACCTGCCTCCCCCTCTCCCCAACCCTCTCCCGCGGAGGGGAGAGGGGGTTACTTTTGTGCAGACCGGCAACATGGGTGATACCAGTTCCGGCCATACATCTCCTGCTCCCGGCCGTACGCCCCCCTCGCCCCTGGCGGGAGAGGGGCCGGGGGAGAGGGGGGAGCCGGCAACTCCGGACTCCGACGGGTGTCGTGTAGTGGTGTCCGTTTGAGGTTTGCCGCTCACTGGACAGTTACCTGCCTCCCCCTCTCCCCAACTCTCTCCCGCGGAGGGGAGAGGGAGGGGGTTACTTTTGTGCAGACCGGCAACATGGGGAGCACGTCAGACTGGCGACCTGAGTTACCTGTCAGGCTGACGACCTGAGTTACCTGTCAGGCCGGGAGCCCGGGTGACAAAGTCTGGCCGCACAACTCGTGCCCCGGCCGTACGCCCCCCTCGCCCCTGGCGGGACCTGTCAAGACTTCGTCGCCCGCCAGCCGTCCCGTCAAACCATTAACTTCAACTTACTGTAATTTAATGATTTAATGGTTTTGGCCATGATTTTGCTTTAAAAAGCTCCAGAGACAGTTTTGAGTCACAACGCCCGGTAACAGGTCGGGCAATGTCCGGCGGGGTCCGGCAGGGTCAGGGAGTTAATCATGGTTCAACGTGCCGACATCAACAGCGTACTTTCAGAAATTCGTTCACTGCGATCGCAAATGATGCAGAATCAGCGGCTGGAGCAGGACAGTGGTGTCAAAGGCCGGATCGATGGCCCTGGCCAGCTGGACAAGCCTCAGGAAACTGCGGGATTCAGTGATATGCTCAAGCAGGCCGTCGGTCAGGTCAACGATCTTCAGCAGACCGCCAGCAGCATGCGAACGGCTTATGAACAGGGCGATCCCGCTATGGACATCAGTCGGGTAATGATTGCCTCCCAAAAAGCCTCAGTCTCTTTTGAAGCGCTGACCCAGGTACGTAATCGCGTGGTCAAAGCCTACGAAACCATCATGAACATGCCGGTTTGATAGCGGAGCAGAACCATGGCGAGTGTACCTGCGGAAACCCCAGCGAGCGCAATGACAGCAGCGGACGATAGCGGTATCGCCAGTCGCAGCAACATGATATTCGGTTTTAATCGCCTGTCGCTGTTGCGGCAGATTGGTCTGATGGTGGGTCTGGCTGCCAGTGTCGCCCTCGGTGTGGCCGTGGTGCTGTGGGCGAAAGAACCCAACTATCAGCCTGTGGTCGGTGATCTGTCCAGCTACAACCCGCAGGAAGTGACGGCGATTCTCGATCAGGCCGGTATCGAGTACCGTATGGACCCCCGGTCCGGGGCGCTGCTGGTGCCTGCCGGCTCTGTTTACGATGCCCGGCTCAAGCTGGCGGCTCAGGGCGTGACCGACGAGCAGACCATCGGCTACGAAATTCTGGATAAGGAGCGGGGTCTGGGCACCTCCCAGTTCATGGAAACCATTGCTTACCGGCGCGGCCTGGAAGGTGAGCTGTCCCGCACTATCAGCAGCATGTCCAATGTCAAAGGGGCTCGGGTTCACCTGGCCATGCCCAGGCAGTCAGTGTTTGTCCGCGACGAGCGGGAACCGACTGCCTCGGTGTTTCTGGATGTGTTTGCCGGCCGTCGGCTGAGTGACGAGCAGATTGCCGCGATCACCAATCTGGTGGCCGGCAGTATTCCCGAAATGAACCAGAAGAACGTCACCGTAGTGGACCAGAGTGGTCACCTGCTCACCGGGCGCGAGCAGCAGGGCGACAACTGGCGCATGCGGGACCAGTACGATTACAACACCCAGGTGGAAAAACGGCTGACCCAGCGGATTAACTCCATCGTGGAGCCGATTGTTGGCGATGGCCGGTTTCGTGCCCAGGTCAGCGCGGATCTGGATTTTTCGTCAGTCGAGAAAGCGGACGAACTGTACAACCCGGAGCAGAAGGCGATTCGCAGCGAGCGGGAGATGACCGAGCAGCGCGTTGCCGGGTCCAGTGGCGGGATCCCTGGCGCTCTGTCGAACCAGCCCCCGGGGTCGGCCACTGTTCCTGAAACCACTGCGGCCAGCAATGCGAACAATGGTGGAACTACCAATAACGCAAACGCTGCGGGTAATCGTGTTGGCTCTGCCACAGGGGCAACCAACAGTCAGTCGGCGCCGGTCAATGTCCGCAAGGAGTCGACGCGAAACTACGAAATGAACCGGTCGGTCAGCTACGTGCAGCAGGAAAAAGGTCAGATACAGCGGCTGTCCGTCGCCGTCGCCGTGGACGACATGAAAGTGGTGGACCCCAAGACCGGGGCCGTCAGTTTCCAACCCTGGCCGAAACAGGAGTTACAGCGCCTGACCATGCTGATTCGTGATGCGGTTGGCTACTCGGCCGCTCGCGGGGACAGCGTTACGGTGATGAACACCGCGTTTGCGGCCGTGCCCAAGGTGGATTACGTTGAGCCGGCGTTCTGGGAGCAACCCTGGTTCTGGGACCTGATGAAGCAGGTGCTGGCCGGGTTGGTGATCCTGGTGCTGGTACTTGGGCTGTTGCGACCTACTCTTAAAAACCTGTCTGGTGGGGGGCGCCGGGGGCGCGATGGCGAACTTGATGGTGATGGCAGCTATGGCGATCTTGACGGTCTGGACAGCGATGACGCACTGCGCAAGGCCATGAGCGGCAACGATGAACTGCTTTTGCCCGGCGCAACGGACAGTTATGATAGGCATCTGAATGCACTGAAAGGCCTGATCGCCGAAGATCCCGCGCGGGTCGCTCAGGTGATGCGCCAGTGGGTAAACGTGGATGACTGACGACAATAGCTCACAACCGGCTGAGGCGACCAAGAAACCGCGTCGCAAGATTCCCCGGGTTGAGCAGGCCGCGATTCTGCTGATGTCTCTGGGTGAGTCCGATGCCGCCCAGATTCTCAAGCACATGGGGCCGAAAGAGGTCCAGCGTGTGGGCGTGGCGATGGCGCAGATGAAAGACGTCAGCAAGGATGACGTAGCCTTTGTAATGGATCAGTTTGTCGATGCCGTGGGCGGCCAGACGGGCCTGGGCGTCGGCAATGATGAGTATATTCGGGCCATGCTTACCCAGGCGCTGGGGGATGACAAGGCCGCCAGCCTGATCGACAGGATTCTGATCGGGGGCAACACCACTGGCCTGGACACCCTGAAATGGATGGAACCCCGGGCCGTTGGCGACATTATCCGGTATGAGCACCCGCAGATTCAGGCTATCGTTATTTCCTATCTGGACCCGGATCAGGCCGCTGAAATTCTGGGTACCCTGGATGACAAGGTCCGGCTGGATGTGATGATGCGGGTGGCTTCGCTGGAAAGTATCCAGCCCCAGGCCTTGCAGGAGCTCAATAATATCCTTGAAAAACAATTCTCTGGTGGTTCCGCTGCTCAGACCAGTCGGATTGGTGGTATCAAGCGGGCCGCTGACATCATGAACTTCATGGATCGCAGTATCGAAGGCAGTCTGCTGGATGCGATCAAGGACACCGACCCGGATCTGGCCACCACGATCGAAGATCTGATGTTTGTGTTCGACAATCTCAAGGATATTGACGATCGTGGCATTCAGGCTCTGCTGCGGGAAGTTTCGTCCGATGTGCTGGTGGTTGCCCTGAAAGGATCCGATGATGCCGTCAAGGACAAAATTTTCCGCAACATGTCCAAGCGTGCCGGTGAACTGTTGCAGGACGACCTCGAAGCGAAGGGGCCGGTGCGCGTCAGCGAGGTGGAAGCGGCCCAGAAAGACATCATCACCGTGGCCCGCCGGATGGCCGAGGCCGGTGAGATTACGCTCGGCGGTGCCGGGGAAGAAATGATGTGATGAAAGATCGCCGCCACCTCGACCGGATTCCCTCGGAAGAACTGACCGCTTACGAGCGTTGGGAATTACCGCTGCTGGACCAGCAGGGCAACGAAGTAGCACGGATAGAGGATCGCGACGTCAAGCCACTGACGGCGGCAGACATCGAGGAAATCCAGCAGGCCGCATTTGAGGACGGGCGTGCCGATGGCCATGAAGCCGGTTATCGCGATGGCATGGCGGAAGGTCGGGAACAGGGCCATAAAGAGGGCTACGACGCGGGTCACGCAGAAGGGACCGCTGCCGGACGCGAAACCTCGCTGACCAATGCCCGACAGGAAATTGACGCCGGTCTCGACCGACTGGAAGCCGTGATGGGGGAGTTGCTCGACCCTATCCGGCGTCACGAAGACGAGCTCGAAACCGCACTGCTAAACCTGACCACGGCGCTGGCGCGGGCGGTGGTGTTTCGCGAACTGGCGACAGACTCTTCTCACATTCAGGCGGTGGTGCGCGCGGCCGTCGCGAGCCTGCCATCCACCCGGGAAAATGTCGCTATCCGTGTTAATCCGCTTGATGCTGAGTGGGTGCGAGAAGTAGCACACCGGTTTGAGTCCGAAGCCCGTGTGGTGGAAGACGAGAAAATTCTGGCCGGAGGCTGCAAGGTGGAGACCCGCCACAGCCTGGTGGATTTCACCGCCGAGAAGCGTTTCCAGAAAGCGGTCCAGAGTATGCTCGACCGTCAGTTGTCCAGTGATGAGCCCGGTGACAGCGTCGAGTTGGACGCGCGCATGGGTGAACTGACCGACTTCCATCGGGACGTTCTTTCGGCAGACAGCGATGAGGAGCAGTCTGATGACAATGCGCCCTCTGGCTGAGCGCCTTCAGCGTCTGGGGGATTACCTGCCCCCGCAGATTGAGCCTGAACTCTCCGGCCGGCTGACGCGCATGGTGGGCCTGACTCTGGAGTGCGTGGGCTGTCCCATGGTGGTGGGTGATCGCTGCGTGATTCAGGGGCAGGGCGTGGGCTCGGTCGAAGCGGAAGTGGTGGGGTTTGAGGATGAGCGTGTCTACCTGATGCCGCTGACCGCCATCGAAGGCCTGCGTCCGGGGGCACGGGTGGTGCCGTTATCGGCAGCCAGCCGCGTCCCGGTCGGTCCGGAACTGCTTGGTCGGGTCATTAACGGGACCGGTTCGCCGCTGGATGGCGATGGCCCGTTACAGGCCGCGGCGCAGGTCGATCTCACCGGCGAAATCATCAATCCGCTCCATCGCGCCCCGGTTCGACAATCGATGGATGTGGGCATTCGCGCGATCAACGCGTTGCTGACCGTGGGGCAGGGACAGCGGCTAGGCCTGTTTGCCGGCAGTGGCGTGGGCAAAAGTATGCTGCTGGGCATGATGACACGTTTTACCGACGCCGATATTACGGTTGTCGGGCTGATCGGTGAACGGGGACGTGAGGTCAAGGAATTTATTGAAGATATCCTCGGCGAAGCGGGGCTTGCACGCTCAGTGGTGGTCGCGTCGCCAGCGGATGATTCGCCGCTGATGCGCTTGCGGGCCGCCATGCTGACCACCCGCATTGCGGAATATTTTCGTGACCAGGGCAAGCGGGTCCTGCTGCTGATGGATTCGCTGACCCGTTATGCCCAGGCCCAGCGTGAGATTGCGCTGGCGGTGGGCGAGCCTCCGGCGACCAAGGGATACCCGCCGTCGGTCTTTGCCAAGCTGCCGCAACTGGTCGAACGGACGGGTAACGGCAAACCCGGCGGTGGGTCCATTACCGCGTTTTATACGGTTCTCACCGAAGGCGATGACCAGCAGGATCCGATTGCCGATGCGGCGCGGGCGATTCTCGACGGTCACATTGTGTTGTCCCGTCGCCTGGCCGAAGAGGGTCACTATCCGGCTATCGATGTCGAGGCCTCGGTCAGTCGGGTCATGCCGCAGGTGACCGATCCGGCGCATTTCGCAACAGCGCAGCGCTTCAAGCAGGTCTACGCCCGCTATCAGCAGGCCCGCGATCTGATCAGCGTGGGCGCCTACGTTAAAGGCTCAGACCCGGAAACCGACGACGCCATTGAGCACATCGATGCGATGCGAGGGTTTCTGCGCCAGGATCTGGGCAAGAGTTCGCCGTTGGCGGAAAGCATCGACGAACTCCGGGCGGTGGTGCCTGAACGACCTGCGCCCAGGGGTGAGAGCGAATAATGTTGCGCTCCCGCCGACTGGAGGTCGTGCTTTCGCTGGAGTTGCGTCGCGAGGATGCGGCACGGGAGGAGATGAATCGGTCGCGTATGCAGCTGCAGGAACAACAGCAGCGGCTGGATCAGCTATACGACTATCAGGCTGAGTACCGTAACCAGATGCGCAACCATCAGCAGGGCGTGGTATCGGTCAGTCGTCTGCAGGGCTGGCAGTCGTTCATTGCCCAGCTGGATCAGGTGATCCAGCAACAGCAGCGCCAGGTCCGGGCGGCATCGGATCAGTTTGAGCAAACGCGTCAGCAGTGGCGCGATGCCTATGAACGTCGTTGCGGGATGGCGCGGCATATTGACGCCTGCCGCAACCAGGAGCAGCGTGATCAGGATCTGAGAGATCAAAAGGTGCAGGACGAAGAGGCCGGCCGTGCATTCGCCCGCAAACGGCCAGGTCCGGGTTGACCGCAATCGCCAGCCGGTTCACCGTTTACCGAAAAACCCATGCAATCTCATGTTGCTCAGCTATCCTGTCAGGTAGTGATCCGCGTTTCCCCGGAAGCAGGCTGCTGCGCAGGTACCGTCACTCTCTGGCCCTGGTTCGCACGGAGTGACCCGGGCGCAAGATAAACCGACAGATTTTTGTGGCGCCGTGCGGAGTCAGCGATGGTGGGGTCGGAGCTTACATGGATGCATTAAATACCGAGAGACGGAGTGCCGCACAGGGCCTGGAATCGCCGTCCCTAAACGATTAACGGAGGCTGCCGGATGGCTGTTCATACGCGACGTGACGACGATGGTCAGACCCTGATCATACACATTGAAGGCCGATTTGATTTCAGTACCCACCAGGCATTCCGGGATGCCTATGAGCACGGCGATCAGGACGTCTCCGCCTACGTGATCGACATGTCCAGCGCGACCTATCTGGACAGCTCGGCTCTGGGTATGTTGTTGCTGTTGCGGGATTATGCCGGTGGCGACTCAGCGCGCATTGTGATTGAAAACTGTAACAGCGATGTCCGCCGGATACTGACGATATCCAACTTTGAGAAGCTGTTTTCCATCCGTTAGGGAATTGATGTGGACGAACCGCTGTCTGAGTCCGGTCCTCTGCGCGTTCTGATCGCAGACGACAGTGACAGTGACCGGTTGATACTCAAGACCATGGTGGCTCGCCAGGGTCACGAGGTGATTGTGGCTGCTGACGGTTTCGAGGCGGTTGCACAGTACCGTCGATACCTGCCCGAGATCGTGCTGCTGGATGTGTTAATGCCACGCCTGGACGGCATGGAAGCGGCACGCCAGATAAAGGCGCTGGCGGGAGAAGTGCTGGTACCGATTATTTTCCTGACCTCGCTGTCAGATGCTGATGCTCTCGCACGCTGCCTCGAAGCCGGTGGCGATGACTTTCTGCCCAAACCCTACAATCGTATCGTCATTGAAGCCAAGATCAATGCCTTCAACCGGATGCGACTGTTGCAGCGGACACTCAGTCATCAGCGGGACCTGATTCACGCCCGCAACGAGAACCTGCTCAGTGAGCAACAGGTCGCCAGGCGGGTGTTCGACAACATCGCCCACACCGGCTGCCTGGATGCGCCCAACATTCACTACCACGCCTCCCCACTGTCAATCTTTAACGGCGACGTGCTGTTCGCATGCCCCAGGCCATCGGGTGGCATGCACCTGTTGACAGGCGATTTTACCGGTCATGGGTTGCCCGCGGCCATCGGAGCCATGCCGGTTGCCGAGATTTTTTACGGGATGACCAGTAAGGGGTTCGGTTGCGGCGATGTGCTGCGGGAAATCAATCAGAAACTCAAACGCATTCTTCCTGCCGGGATGTTCTGCTGCGCAGCCTTTGTGGAAGCGGACTTTCATCTGAACGAGATCCGTGTCTGGAATGGCGGACTCCCCGACGCCTATCTGCTGGCTCGGGGGGGCACGATTCAGTCGCTACCCTCCACGCATCTGCCGCTGGGGGTATTGGAACCTGATCGTTTTTCGGCGGATGTGGAATACCTGAGGACCGAGCCCGGTGATTCCTTGCTGATCGTCACCGACGGCATCCTGGAGGCCGAAAACGAAGTCGGCGAGATGTATGGCGAGGCCCGGTTGCGGGCGTCGCTGGCGACCGTGCCCCGGGACTGTTCCGTGTTTGATGCGGTGCTGGCCGGGATCAGGGAATTCACCGGGGCAACGTCTGTACAGGATGACCTCACCGTGGTCACCATGGAGATGGTGGATGAGCAGGCACTGGCAGAGTTGCCCCATCGTATTTCACCGTCGGCGCTACAGGGGCCGGCCACCTGGCACTGCAGCTACTCGGTGAGCGGAAACTCCCTGGCGCAGTTCAATCCCCTGCCACTGCTTTTGCATATCTGTATGGAAGTGCCCGGATTGAGGCGTTGCAGCGGTGAAATCTACACCCTGCTGTCAGAGCTGTACTCCAATGCTCTTGAACACGGTATTCTGGAGCTGCCGTCGCACTGGAAAAATTCCCCGGAAGGCTTCGGTCACTACTATGCTGAAAGAGAACGCCGGTTATCCAGCGTTGACGGACAGGGGATATGCTTTACGCTGGACTATCACACCACGGCAGAGGGAGGGTGTCTCAGTATTGTCTGCGAAGACACCGGCAAAGGCTTCGATGTGAGTGCACTGACCGAACCACAGGTTAGTCCGGCAAGATATGCGGGGCGCGGGTTGGAATTGTTGCGCCAGTTCAGTGACTCGCTGACGTTTGATGAGTCAGGCAGTCGCGTTGAGGTCCTTTATTATTGGCACATTAATGAACGTCCGCTTCAGGGCTGAAACGGGCCCAGACAGGGGGGTTGGTTATGCACGAGAAACCACACCTTGATCAGGAAGCTCTGGCTGAGCTCCAGGAAGTGATGGAAGATGAATTTGAGGTATTGATCAGAACCTACCTGGTGGATTCGTCGGACCGGATCGGTGCACTTCGGCGCGCCATTGATGCCGCTGACTCTGACGCCTTTACCAGATCGGCGCACAGTTTCAAGGGCAGCTGCGTCAACATAGGAGCGCCCCGCCTTGGTAGCCTCTGCCTGGAGGCAGAGGTCGCCGGCCGGGATGGCTCGTTGAGCAGCGCCGCAGAACTGATGGACGCTATCGAATTGGAATTTGCAATCATCCGTGACCTGCTGGAGCGCAACCTTCATACCTGAGGCATCCGCGTATCCAGAGACACACCAGCCTGGCAGGGCGTGCAGCCGGGCCCGGGTCAGTTTCCTGCCATAGTGGCATCTGTTTTGCTTTGTTCAGGTGACCGATACACTTGAGCCCAAAAGCGGCAAGAGGTTGCCATGCCAGCATCCGTGTTACCCAATCTTCCCGGCCCCGATGGTGCCGGAGCTAAAAGTAATTCAGCGCGACTCGTTGCGGCCAAGACCGGTGACAGCGAATTCGATGCTGTATCACGGCGGCAACAGGAACAGCTTGAGCGTGACCGGCGGGCAGACCACCAGGCTAAATCCGAGGCCAGGGCGAAGGCCGGCACTGACCGGGCAGGCCGCCTGCAGGATGGTAGGGCCAGGGCCGATAACACGGAGTCCGCTGCGCGTAACGAGCCCGGGGCAGACAGTCGGACCCATGAACCCGACGCCCACAAACCAGAGGCCGCGGCCGGTGAGGCAGACGCCACCGCGGAACAGAGCGTTGACTCTGGTGCCCAGGGCAGGAATACCGAAGACCAGAAAGACACTGTGGCCGGGTTCACCTTTGCCGATCTGCAGGCACTGATTGCCCAAAAGACTGAGGGCGGGGCAGCCGTCAACGCGACAGCCAGTGCCGCTGCGTCGAAAACCAGCCCTGGCCAGTTGACCACAGCGGCGCCTGCGGCGGCTCTGGGCACTGGTGCGCCGGTGGGTGACAAAGGTGGTGTCGCCGCTTTGCTTGGCTCGCTGGTGCCCGGCAAGACCGATTCCATGGCGTCCGGCACTGGCAAACTGTCGCCAGCCAAAGCCACGCTGATTGATGGACTGGTTGCTCAGGTAGCGGCTGACGGTGACAAACTGACCGACCTTGCCCAGGTTTCCGTAAATCGCTTACAGGGCACACTGGACTCTCTTACCCAGAATAGCGCCGCCCAGACGAAGCCGGCCGAGGGTGGCCTCGCGCTGCGAAGCTATGCTACCAGCATTGACTTGCCGGTCGGGCACGCCCAGTGGGGTGATCAACTGGTGGGGAAACTGGCCTGGCTGACCACACGAAATATGCAATCAGCGGAGATCCACCTGACACCGCCGGATCTCGGTCCCATGGAAGTGAAAGTCCATGTACGCAACGACCAGGCCAGTGTGACCGTGCATTCGGCCAGTCCGGTGGTCCGCGATCAACTGGAAGTTAACGGTCAGCGCCTGCGCGATCTCCTCAGTGACAACGGCTTGTCACTGGCTCAATTCAATGTCAGCGACTCGTCAGGCCAGTCTTCCCGGGGACAGGGTGACGGCTCGACGGGCGGCGGTGGTCTGCCGGGTGAAGGTGGGTTTCATGCCAGCGGGGCGGATGTCAGTGACGGCGCGGATATGACCGCTGGGGTTCTGGACCTCAGTTGGCGAGGGGAAGTGGACCTGTACGCCTGACAGGCTCTGAGCAGTCATTCCGGTCACTCTGACCGCTGCGGCAAGCCGGAGGCCTGTTGGATCGCCCGCCACCACGGGTGCATGCCGTTGCGCCAGCGCCTGCTGGCTGTATGAGTCACGCGGGCGCTTCCCCACCGCCCGTGCCACCCTGACGACCTTTTTCAAACTTCTTTGCCCGAGCCGCATGCGGACGCTAAACTGCTGTTTTGAATCATCGTTCCGGGAGATATGGCCCGGCCTTTGCATAGACTCCGTTGGCTGCACTGACAACCGACGAATTACTGACAGATAGCGACCCATGGCAGAGACTGAAGACGCGGCTTCGGCCCCGAAAAAAAGCAAACTGAAACGGATTCTGGTGATAACGGTGGTGGCTATGCTCGCTGTCGGACTGGCCGTCGCAGGAACCTTGTGGTTTCTTGGCGGCAGCCAGAACCCGGAGGCAGGCGCGGCTGACCAGGCAAATGCTGAGCCCGCCTTTCAGCCCAGCCAGTACTTTGTGATAGACAAGCCCCTGTTGGCGACACTGCAAGCCGATGGTCGCCAGCGTTATGTGCAGGTTTTCATAGCGCTGGAAGCCGACTCGGAAGCGCCGCTGGCGGCTGCCAAAACGCATTTGCCGTTGATACGCAGCCGTCTGCTGGGTGTGTTGAGCGGTCAATCCTTCGAGGGACTTCAGACCGTAACAGGTCGGGACGCACTGATTGACAGTATGCTGACCACAGTCAACAGGACCCTGGAAGGTGAGGGGGCTCCGCCGGTAATGCACGTGCTTTTCAGAAATTTCGTGCTGCAATAGGCACCGGTCAATAGCGACGGAATGACGGCGCCCGTTGATGGCGGGCCGACGCAAATGGGCAGGACACGGTATGCAGGATTTACTGTCACAGGATGAAATCGATGCACTTCTCCACGGGGTGGATGATGGTGACATCGACACCTATGATGAAGGTGATGAGGGTGGCGTAAAAGACTACGATCTGGCCAGTCAGGACCGAATTGTCCGCGGCCGGATGCCGACTCTGGAAATGATCAACGAGCGATTTGCCCGCTACACCCGCATCAGCCTTTTCAACCTCATGCGCCGTAATGCTGACGTTTCCACCGGCGGCGTACAGATCATGAAGTTCGGGGAATATATCCACACCCTCTACGTGCCGACCAGCCTGAGTCTTGTCAAGGTCCGGCCCTTGCGCGGCACCGGACTGTTTATCATGGACGCCAAACTGGTGTTCAAGTTGGTGGATAATTTTTTCGGGGGAGAGGGCCGGCACGCAAAAATTGAAGGCCGGGAGTTTACGCCCACGGAAACCCGTATCGTGCAAATGGTTCTGGACCAGGTCTTTCACGACATGAAAGAGGCCTGGCACGCCGTACTGAAAGTGGATTTTGAGTACCTGAGTTCGGAAGTGAATCCGGCGATGGCGAACATCGTCAGTCCCAGCGAGGTGGTGGTGATCAGCACCTTCCACATCGAACTGGACGGTGGCGGTGGAGAACTGCACATGGCGTTACCCTATTCCATGATCGAGCCGATCCGGGACGTATTGGACGCCGGCGTGCAGAGCGATATTGATGATGTGGACGAGCGCTGGGTCAACGCCATGCAGGAAGACATTCAGGCGGTCAATGTCCCGATTAATACTACCTTGTGCCGGCGACGGGTTTCCTTGCGGGAAGTCGCCCGGTTCAAACCCGGCGATATTATCCCTGTGGATATACCCGAGGTGCTGACAGTGGAGGCCAATGGCATCCCGGTCTACAGGGCTACCCTGGGTACCCGTGATGGCAGGCTTGCACTGAAAATTCAGGGCCGGCCCCCTCGGCCTGCGGTGAAAAAACAACTGAAGGTAGGACACAATGGCTGACGACAGCAAAAAAGACGATCAGGAGATGAGCGAGGACGAAAAACTCGCTGCCGAATGGGAAGCGGCCATGGAGGAGTCCGGTGACGAATCTGGTGAAGAGGGTGGCGCGGAAACAACCGAAGATGCCTGGGCGGCTGCCATGGAAGAGGCGGGCGAGACGTCTGGTGTCAATAATGATGTGAAAGCGGCGCCGATGGAAGAGTTTGGCGAAGGAAGTGCGCCCCGTACTGCCGGGGATAAGGCCCCGGATCTTGACGTTATTCTGGATATCCCCGTGACTATTTCCATGGAGGTCGGCAATACCCAGATACCGATCCGCAACCTGCTGCAACTGAATCAGGGCTCAGTGATTGAACTCGACCGCCTGGCCGGCGAACCACTCGACGTGCTGGTGAACGGAACGCTGATCGCCCATGGCGAGGTGGTGATGGTCAACGACAAATTCGGGATCCGGCTCACCGACGTAATCAGCCCGGGTGAGCGTATCAAGCGGCTGGCGAAGTAATCATGACGGCCCGGTACACGACTCCGTCCGTTCTGTTCTGTCTGGTTTGCGGGCTGGTCCTGGGCCAGCCCGCACTTGCAGCAACTGCCGAGCCCGGCGTCAGCCCCGCGCCGACCTCGCTGACGTCACTGATTACGGTAGGGGTGGGGCTGATTGCCGTGCTGGCTATCATTTTCGGCTGTGCGTGGGTGGTACGGCGGATGAACGGTCTGACCGGGGTGAATAACCAGGCGATGAAAGTGGTTGCGGCGATGGCGCTGGGCGCCCGCGAGCGCATTGCGCTGATTGACGTGGGCGGCACCCAGATTCTGGTGGGTATCACCCCGTCGGCGATCCGTACCCTGCATGTCTTTGATGAGCCGGTGGTTACTCCCGGAGACGGAGGCAGTTCTGATTTTGCCCGGCGCCTGCAGAGCATGATAGGCCGTTCCTGGATGACCGGGGCAGGATCAAACCCCGACCGGCCGGGCGGAGGGGCTTCATGAGGCGTCTGGCCTGCTGCCGTTTCGCAGCCGCTGCCGGCCTGGGGTTATTGATAGTGACGCCGACGGTGTTGGCCGCCAATGGCGGTATCCCGGCCATCCCCGCATTCAGCATCACGCCGGGCGAGAACGGCGGAGCCCAGGAGTATTCGGTCACGCTGCAGATCCTGGTGCTGATGACCGCACTGACGTTCCTGCCGGCCATGCTGATGATGATGACGTCGTTCACCCGCATCATGGTCGTGTTTGCGATACTGCGGCAGGCCCTCGGGCTGCAATCGACGCCGTCCAACCAGGTTCTGCTGGGGCTGACCCTGTTTCTGACCATCTTCATTATGAAACCGGTGTTCGAGGAAGTGAACCGGGTGGCCCTGCAACCCTACCTGCAGGAAAAGGTCACCTCGGTTGAAGCGGTCGAACTGGCCAGTCAGCCGTTTCGCAAGTTCATGATGGCGCAGACCCGGGAAGACGATCTGGCCCTGTTTATGCGAATTTCGGACGTCAAGTACAACTCCCCGGACGACGTTTCGTTCTGGGTGCTGATGCCGGCGTTCGTGACCAGCGAACTCAAGACTGCCTTCCAGATCGGTTTTATCCTGTTCATTCCGTTTCTGATCATCGACATGGTAGTGGCCAGTGTATTGATGGCGATGGGGATGATGATGTTGTCGCCGATCATCATTTCTCTGCCATTCAAGATCATGTTGTTTGTGCTGGTCGACGGCTGGGCTCTGGTGATGGGGACGCTCGCCGCCAGTTATGGCCTATGAACTCTCCGCCGCGGAAAATCTCCGCGGTGGCAATTAAGGAGGGGCTCCCATGACGCCCGGAACCGTTGTCGATATTATGCGTGAAGCACTGTGGATGATCGTGCTGCTCTCCGGTGTCATCATCGGTCCCGGGCTGGTGGTGGGTCTGGTCGTCAGTACCTTCCAGGCGGCTACCCAGATCAACGAACAAACGCTGAGCTTCCTGCCCCGGCTGATGGTGACCCTGCTGGTGATTATCTATGCCGGCCCCTGGATGCTGACTCAGCTCATGGATCATGCCACCCGGCTGATCTCCAGCATTCCTTACCTGATCGGCTGAGGGCCGGGTATGCCGACGGAAATCGGGGCTGACGTGATCGGCCAGTGGGTCGGCGCCCACCTGTGGCCATTGTTTCGCATCGGTAGTTTCATGATGGCCATTCCCGTGTTCGGTACCCGGCTGGTGCCTGCGCGGGTACGGCTGGGCCTGGCACTGCTGATCACTATTCTGGTGGTGCCCATGCTGGATGACGTGCCGCAGGTGGATGCGTTCAGTGCCGATGCGGTTATTATCACCTTGCAGCAGATTCTGATTGGCGCCGGTATGGGGTTTGCCCTGACGGCCCTGTTTCAGCTCTTTGTGGTCACCGGCCAGATGATTGCCATGCAGATGGGGCTGGGCTTTGCTTCCATGGTTGATCCCGCCAATGGCATCAATGTGCCGGTCCTGTCGCAGATCTACACGATTTCAGTCACCCTGATGTATCTGGCGATGAACGGCCATCTGGTTGCCTTCGATGTCTTTATTGAAAGCTTCCGGACACTGCCGATTGGCCTTGAAGGTCTGGGGCAGGCGGGCGTGTGGGCGCTGGCACACCGAATCAGTTGGATGTTTGTTTCGGCCATGCTGTTGGCGTTGCCAGCGGTGACGGCGGTGCTGATCGTCAACATTTCGTTTGGCGTTATGACCCGGGCAGCTCCGCAGATGAATATATTTGCCCTCGGCTTCCCCATTGGCCTTATATTCGGGCTGTTTGCGATCTGGGTGTTACAGTCCGACTTCCTGCCGCATTTTCAGCAATACTCTGAAGAAACTTTCCAGTTCATGCGACAACTGGAGAACCCGCCCTGATGGCTGAAGAAAACGACAACAGTCAGGAAAAAACCGAAGAGGCGACCCCCCGTCGATTGGAAAAATCCCGGGAGGAGGGGCAGACCCCGCGCTCCAAAGAACTGGCCACCATGGCTGTGTTACTGGCGGGCGCTGGTGGTTTGCTGATGTTTGGCGGCAGTCTCGGTGCCGCTCTTGAGGAGATCATGCGGGGCAATTTTGTGCTGGAGCGGGCCGAACTGTTCGATACCCGCCAGATGAGCCTGCATCTTCTGGATTCTGCCTGGGCCGCCGCAAGCGGTCTGGCACCGATCATGCTGGTGTTGTTTGTGGCGGCCATCCTGGGTTCGATCGGTATTGGCGGTCTGCTGTTCAGTGGTAAGGCGATTGCGCCGAAACTCGAGCGCATGGATCCGCTCAAGGGGCTCAAGCGAATGTTTTCGCTGCGGTCGCTGATTGAACTGGTCAAGGCGGTCGCCAAAGTGGCGCTGGTGCTGTTGATTGCCCTCGTCATTCTCAACCTGCGCACCACCGACCTGCTCAGTATTGCCGAAGAGCCGGCCGTTCCGGCAATGGCCCACGTTGTGTGGACCCTGGGCTGGAGTTTTTTTCTGCTGGCCTGTGCCACCATCATCATTGCGCTGATCGACGTGCCCTTTCAGATTTACGACCACCAGAAAAAGCTGCGAATGACCAAGCAGGAGGTCAAGGACGAGTATAAGGACACGGAAGGCAAGCCCGAAGTGAAGGGGCGAATCCGTCAGTTACAGCGTGAAATGGCGCAAAGGCGGATGATGCAGGATGTTCCCGGAGCCGATGTGGTTATCACCAACCCGACGCACTACGCGGTCGCGTTGAAATACGATCAGAGAACCATGGCGGCGCCGGTAGTGGTCGCCAAGGGGGCGGATACGATGGCATTCAAGATCATGGAAGTGGCACGGGAGAACAAAGTCGATATCCTGCGCACCCCACCCCTGACGCGAGCCGTTTACCACAACACTGAAATAGGCGGAGAAATACCGGACGGGCTGTACATGGCCATCGCCCAGGTACTGGCGTACCTGTTTCAGCTCCGCCAATACCGCCGGGGTCAGGGCAGCAGGCCAGACATGCCGAAATTCCCGATTCCCGGCGACCTGCGCCGGGATGTCTGATCGATGCCCGGGCACCAGGCATCCTGTCTAGAACGACTCATCAAGTGAGGTATTACCCCAGGCGACGTTGTTACCCGGCAGCACCAGATTCAGCAGGATGGCTACCAGGGCGCACAGGGCAATGCCTTCAATTTGCCCGATGGCCATGCCACCGATACCAAATACCAGCGTAATTCCCGCAATCACCAGGTTACGACGCTCCGACAGGTCGACCTGATGGCGGATCAGCGTGTTCAGGCCAACCACCGCAATGGACCCGAACAGCAGACACAGGATGCCACCCATGACCGGTACCGGGATGGTCTGCAGCGCCGCGCCGAATTTACCGATAAACGCCAGCACGACCGCAATGATCGCCGCCCATATCATGATCCGAGGATTGAAGTTGCGGGTCAGCATGACCGCACCGGTTACTTCGGAGTACGTGGTGTTGGGCGGTCCGCCAAACAGGGCCGCGGAACTGGTCGCCAGTCCGTCACCCAGCAGGGTCCGGTGCAGGCCCGGTTTGCTGATGTAATTCTTGCCGGTCACACTGCCGATCGCCAGCACGTCGCCAATGTGCTCAATAGCCGGCGCGATGGCCACCGGCAGCATGAACAGAATGGCGGACCAACTGAACGCCGGCGTCACAAAATCAGGGATGGTGAGCCACTGGGCTTCGCTGATGGGTGTGGTGTCAACCACGCCCATCAGGGCCGATAGGATGTAGCCGGCAGCCACCCCGAACATGATCGGGATGAAGCGGAAAATCCCCCGTGCCCAGATGGCGACGATAATAGTGACCGCCAGTGCGACCATGGCGATGACGATGGCCGAGTCATAGGGCACCAGTTGGGCGCTGCCGTCACCGGCCTTGCCGGATGCCATGTTGACTGCCACGGGAGCCAGACTCAGACCGATCACCATAATGACCGGGCCGATCACGACCGGTGGCAGCAGGCGATTGATGAAGCCGGTGCCTTTGAGGCGAATCGCACCGCTGAGCACCACGTACAGCAGGCCGGCTGCAAACAGACCGCCCAGGGTTTCTGCCAGCCCGAAACGGGCCTTGGCTGCAATGATGGGGGCGATGAAGGCGAACGAGGACGCCAGGAAAATGGGAACCTGACCACCGGTGACAATATGGAAAATCAGTGTGCCCAGGCCCGCTGTAAAAAGTGCCACGTTGGGGTCCAGGCCGGTAATCAGTGGCATGAGTACCAGCGCCCCGAAGGCCACCAGTAACATCTGGGAGCCGGCGAGGATCTGACGCCACAACGGCTCTGTGGGTTGTTCCTGCATTTAGATATCCTTCTGCTTGGTACCGAAAATTTTATCTCCGGCATCGCCGAGACCGGGAAGTATATAGCCTTTGTCATTCAGGCAGTCGTCAATGGAGGCGGTGTAGATTGATACATCCGGATGGGCATCCAGTACCCGCTTGATGCCTTCCGGAGCGGCAACCAGAATCAGCGCCCGGATTTCGTTACTGCCGGCTTTTTTAAGCAGGTCAATGGTGGAGATCAGTGAGCCGCCGGTCGCCAGCATCGGGTCCACAATAATCGCCAGGCGCTGGTCCAGTTCGCCCACCAGTTTTTCAAGGTAGGTGCTGGCTTGCAGGGTTTCTTCGTTGCGAACCTGCCCGACCACGCTGACCCGGGCGACGGGAATCAGCGAGAGTACCCCCTCCAGCATGCCCAGCCCGGCACGAAGAATAGGCACAACCGTGACCTTCTTGCCGGTAATGCTGTCGACGCTCACGGGGCCTGCCCAGCCCTGAATCGTTTCCGACTCCAGGCTGAAGTCCTGGGTCGCCTCGTAGGTGAGCAGAGCCGTGATTTCCTGGGCCAGTTCGCGAAAATTCTTGGTACTGATATCCGCCCGACGCATCAGGCCGACTTTATGGCGAATGAGTGGGTGTTTTACCTCGAGAATGGGCATGGGGCACCTTTAATAGCCAGATTTGGTAGCTGGGTTCGCAGGATTCGGGTTGCGTTGGGCGGGCCGCCCCGGGCAGCCCGTTAGCGTGGTGCTCAGGATACCGTATCAGCCGGTGATCGTCAGGCTCGGGCCCGGATAATTTCCACTATGGTACGGAAATTGCCATTAAACCACTGGCGGTGGCCGGAGTGTCAAAAACCTGTCCACCGGGGCGCAGCCGAGGCTGTGTCTGTCGCAACCTGGGCAAGCCTGAGCGGAGCAAAGCAGAGAATGGATCGAGCGCTGGTCATCAATAACGTCAAATCCCTGACGCGGGGCAGTCTCGGTATCCCGATTCTGCTGATGGCGCTGCTGGGCATGATGATTCTGCCGATGCCGGCATTCCTGCTGGACGTGCTGTTTACATTCAATATCACCCTGTCAATTGTCATTCTGCTGGTCTGTGTCTACGCCCTGCGGCCCATGGAATTTGCTGCGTTCCCTACGGTCCTGCTGGTGGCAACTCTGCTACGACTCGCTCTGAACGTGGCTTCAACCCGGATCGTCCTGCTTTATGGTCATCAGGGTGGCGATGCGGCGGGTAAGGTGATCGAATCGTTCGGAGCGGTTTTGATCGGGGGCAATTATGCCGTCGGTCTGGTGGTGTTTGCGATCCTGATGATCATCAACTTTCTGGTCGTGACCAAGGGGGCCGGCCGGGTTTCCGAGGTCAGTGCCCGATTCACCCTGGATGCCATGCCCGGTAAACAGATGGCGATTGATGCCGATCTCAATGCCGGTCTGATCAATCAGGATGAAGCCAAGTTCCGCCGCTCGGAAATCGCTCAGGAGGCGGACTTTTACGGCTCCATGGACGGTGCCAGTAAATTTGTCAAAGGCGATGCAGTGGCAGGCCTGCTGATTCTGGCGATCAATATTTTCGGCGGTGTGGCCATCGGTATGCTGCAGCACGGCCTGGGTTTCGGCGAGGCCATGCAGAATTACGCACTGCTGACTATTGGTGATGGCCTGGTGGCCCAGATTCCCTCACTGCTGCTGTCCACGGCCGCTGCAATCATGGTTACCCGGGTCACCTCCAGTCAGGATATGGGGGGGCAGATCCTGCAGCAGATGTTTACCGCGCCCAAGGCGCTGGGCATCGCGGCAGTTATTCTGCTGATTCTGGGCATGATTCCGGGTATGCCTCATGTGGCGTTTCTTGGTCTGGGCTCCGGGGCCGCGTTTGCGTCTTACTGGATCTGGAGGCGCCTGCAGCAGACCGAGGAAGACGACACTCTCTTCCCGGCCCGGGCTGGCGGAAATGCCCGCCCGGTCGGTTCCGGCGGCGGGCCGCTGCCGGGAGGCGAATCCCAGCAGGCGGCGCTGCCGGCCCCGGGCGAAAACCGTGAGTTGGGTTGGGATGACGTGGCCACCGTGGATATTGTTGGTCTCGAGGTTGGCTACCGCCTGATTCCGCTGGTAGACAAGGCCCAGGGCGGCCAGTTGCTGACCCGGATCAAAGGGGTGCGAAAAAAGCTGTCGCAGGATCTCGGATTCCTGATGCCTTCGGTCCACATACGGGACAACCTGGACCTGATGCCAAATGTCTACCGCATCACGCTGATGGGTGTGACCCTGGCCGAAGCGGAAGTGCATCCGGACCGGGAACTGGCTATCGATCCGGGTCAGGTCTTTGGCAAAATCGAGGGTATTGAAGGCAAGGACCCGGCCTTTGGCCTTGAGGCGAGCTGGATAGAACCGGACCGCAAGGATCAGGCCCAGACCCTTGGCTACACCGTGGTGGACGCCAGCACGGTGGTGGCGACCCACCTCAATCAGTTGTTGCAGAAGCATGCACATGAGCTGCTGGGCCATGAAGAGGTCCAGAAATGGCTGGATCAGCTTGAAAAGATATCCCCGAAACTCACTGAAGAGCTGGTGCCCACCTGTGTGTCCATCAGTGTGCTGCTGAGAGTGCTGCAGAATCTGTTGCGGGAAGAGGTGCCCATTCGGGACATGCGTTCCATCGCTGAAGCAATCGTGAATGTGCATCCCAGGAGCCAGGATCCGAAAGTGCTCACGACCGCAGCCCGTCAGTCCCTGCGTCGCCTGATTGTTCAGAGTATTTGTGGCAACGACGAAGAGATCCCGGTGATTACCCTCGATCCCGAACTGGAACAGTTATTGCTTAAATCATTGCAGCAGAGTCAACAATCCGGCGGCCAGGAGGATATCGGCCTGGTGCTTGAGCCGGGCATGGTCGAGAAGCTTCAGCGCTCGCTCCAGGACAGTGTCCAACGCCAGGAGATGCTCGGCAAGCCCGCCATCCTGCTGGTTTCAGTACCACTTCGACCGGTCATGGCGAAATTTGCCAGCTATGGAATCGAGCGCCTGCATGTCCTGTCGTACCAGGAAGTGCCGGACAACAAGCAAATTACAATTGTAGCGTCTGTCGGCCAGTAAGCCGGCAACGTTTTGCAGGGGCGGCCCATACCACGTCGCCGGTGGAGGAAGAGACATCATGAAAGTGAAACGGTTTTTTGCGCCGACCATGGCTGAAGCCCTCAAGCGGGTCCGTCTCGAAATGGGCGCGGACGCGGTGATTCTCTCCAATCGGCGGATTGACGGAGGTGTCGAGATCGTGACGGCCCTCGACTACGACGAAAATCTGGCGCGTCAACGCCTGGGTGATCAGGCTGCTGAGGCAAGTAACGGATCGCGCCTGGCTGAAATGCAGGCTGAACAGCACCGCAGGCTGGAAGATGAACTGGGGCGCTCCCGCGAGCGGATTCGCGGCATTCGTGAGCGTCGCGCACGGGACGGTGACCGGTTTGCAGACGCTGATCGCGTGCCTGCGCCCCGACCTGAAAGTCCGTTCGGGGAGCCGTCGGAGTCTTTCCCGGCGCGCGAACTGGCGGACATGCGCGCGGAGATCAGTTCACTCAGGGACCTGATGAGCGCCAGGCCTGACCGGTCAGAGCCTGCTCCTGTCCAGTCGCCGGCTGGCGCATTGCAGCAACGACTGACTGAACGTCTGGAAGAATTTGGCCTGTCCCGCAAACTGAGCCAGGCTCTGGCAGGCGGCTTTTCCGGAGGGCGGCTGGAAGATGGCTGGAAACAGGCCCTGAAAACCCTGGCGGCCGGTCTCAAAACCGTCAGGCTGGAATGGATGGATCAGGGTGGGATTTACGCGCTGGTCGGTCCGACTGGCTCCGGCAAGACCATGACCATCGGTAAAATGGCCGCCCGCTATGTTCTCCGGCATGGTGCCGACTCGCTGGCCCTGGTGACTACCGACCGCTATCGGGTGGCGGCCCACGAGCAGTTATTTGTATTTGGCCGGATTCTCAATGTGCCGGTCCGTATCGTCGATGAGACCCACTCACTGGATGACATCCTGGACGAGTTGGGAGACCGCCGACTGGTACTGATTGATACGGCAGGCCTGACCCAGACGGACAAGGGCTACCAGGAGCAACTGAGTGAACTTGCGCGGAGTCACCACAGCATACGCACCCATCTGGTGGTCTCGGCCACCAGTCAGCCACGCATCATGAAATCCATGTGGCATTGCTATAAGATGGCAAAACTTGCGGGGTGCGTCCTTACCAAGCTGGATGAGGCGCTGACGCTGGGCGAGGCCATTGGTTTTGCCATGGAGACGGGGCTGCCCGTTGCGTATTACACTGACGGCCAGAAGATACCGCAGGATCTGCATCATGCCGAAGCGATTCCGCTGATACGCCTGGCGGTCGAGCGGCTTAAGCAGGTGCAGAAAGAGCAGTCTGTTGTCGCTGAAGGCGCCTAGCCGCCTGTGGGAGTCAAGGCTGATTTACTGTGTCGCTTTCCTGTCTTGCTCGTGACGATCACTTAAGTCCGGCAGGCTGCCAGCGAGCATTGAGTGGTTTGGCGTCAAGGCCCGGTAGGGTTTCGGTACCACGTGTCAAGAGAAAAAACAGTATGAGTAAACCACATCCGGTTCAGGTAATTGCAGTCTCCGGAGGTAAGGGCGGCGTCGGCAAAAGCAATATCTCCGTCAACCTTGGCATTGCGCTCGCTCAGATGGGGCGGCGCGTGATTGTGCTGGATGCTGACCTTGGTCTGGGTAACATTGATGTGTTGCTCGGCATTACGGCACGTCATAACCTGGCCGATGTGCTGGCGGGGGAGTGTGATCTGCGGGACATACTGGTGGATGGCCCTGGCGGCATCAGGATCGTTCCAGCCTCGTCCGGTACCCAGAGAATGACCCAGCTCACACCTCTGGAGCACGCCGGTCTGATTAATGCGTTCAGCGAACTGGGTGATCAGATTGATGTGCTGATTGTCGATACCGCAGCCGGTATTTCGGAGGCGGTGGTGAGTTTTCTGCGGGCCTCCCAGGAGTTGCTGCTGGTGGTGTGTGATGAGCCGACATCCATCACCGATGCGTACGCGCTGATCAAGCTGATGAATCGCGACTACGACATTAACCGGTTTCGTATCGTCTCCAATCAGGTTCGCAATGAGCAGGAAGGGCGTCACCTGTTTGGCAAGCTGACCCGGGTCACCGAGCGTTTTCTCGATGTTGCGCTACAATACGTCGGCATGGTGCCCTATGACGAAGCCGTCAGGAAATCGGTACAGCGTCAGCGTGCTGTGCTGGATGCCTACCCCCGCGCCAAAGCATCACTGGCGATCAAGGCGCTGGCGGAAAAAGTTGATGCCTGGCCTCTGCCCTCGTCGCCGAGAGGCCATCTGGAGTTTTTTGTGGAACGCCTGATTGAGCACTGACGGATACCCTGTCAGGCCGGGGTTGCCGGGCGAATTGCGGCCGGGCACGGCCTTTCAATCAAACTGCCATTGATAAGCTGGATACATGACGTTGGCGAGACGCCTCGGACTATACCAACAGACCGGTGAGCAGAAGGCTCATAACCTTGTTGAAAACCATGCCCCGCTGGTCAAGAAGATCGCGCTGCATCTGCTTGCGCGCCTCCCTGCTTCTGTGCAACTGGATGACCTGATGCAGGCCGGTATGATCGGGCTGCTGGAGGCTGCCCAGAAATACCAGTCCACCAAGGGTGCCTCCTTCGAAACCTACGCGGGTATCCGTATTCGCGGTGCCATCGTCGACGAAATCCGGCGTGGCGACTGGGTACCCCGATCCGTTCACCGGAATGCCCGCCGCGTAGCCGGGGCCATCCGGGTTGTTGAGAACCGAACCGGGCGAGAGGCCAACGACAAGGAAGTCGCCGACGAACTGGAGATGAGCCTGCAGGAGTATCACGCGTGCCTGAATGATGCCAGCAGCGGCCGACTTTTCAGTCTCGATGAACTCAATGAATCCGGCGAGCTGCCGATACAGGAACAAGAGGCCTCTGATAACCCGCTTGAGGGCATTACCGCGGATGCGTTCCGTCACAGTCTGGCAGACGCCATCAACGATCTGCCGGAGCGGGAAAAACTGGTGTTAAGCCTGTATTACCAGGAGGAACTTAACCTGAAGGAAATCGGGGCGGTCATTGGCGTCAGCGAGAGCCGGGTCAGCCAGATTCACAGCCAGGCGGCCATGCGCCTGCGTGCCCGTCTCTGCGAATGGTAGGCGGGTTTGTGCGGAGATCTGTAGTCTTTGGTAACCGGCGCTTTACAACGTGCCGGCAAACAAGACAATAGGCAACTTCGGTTATCTCTGGCAGCCTGCCAGACTTGATTAGATCGGCCACCGGGCATGGCTTACTCAATGCGTCAATCCGGGTGTAACTTACTGGAGGTCCCTTTGGACAAGAATATGAAAATCCTCATTGTGGATGACTTTTCCACGATGCGACGGATCATCAAAAACCTGTTACGTGATCTGGGCTTCACCAACACGGACGAGGCGGATGATGGAAACAGCGCCTTGCCCATGCTCAAAAGCGGCAAGTATGACTTTCTGGTGACCGACTGGAATATGCCCGGTATGTCCGGGTTTGACCTGCTCAAGGCCGTGCGGGCGGATGAAAATCTGAAAACCCTGCCAGTGCTGATGGTCACTGCGGAAGCCAAACGTGACCAGATCGTGGCAGCGGCTCAGGCCGGTGTGAACGGGTATGTGGTCAAGCCGTTCACGGCTGCGGTGCTCAAAGAAAAAATTGAAAAAATCTTCGAACGCATTCAGTAATAACCGGCCGGGTCAGCTCCAATGAGCACACACACAAACGATAACAACAGTCTGGACGACACCATCACTGACACCTTGAGGGCACAGGCTCATCAATTGGTTGATGAGGTCAATGCCGGTAATTACGCCAACGCAATGGGGCTGATCAGCGAACTGAATGACGTCAGGGACCAGAGTCTCTACCGGGAGGTCGGTCGCCTGACCCGCAGCCTCCACGAAGCCATCCACAATTTCCACATTGATCCTCAGAACGCTGAACAGCAGGAAGCGCTGTCGAAGATGTCCGACGCCTCGGATCGCCTGGCCTACGTGGTTGAAATGACCGGCAGCGCGGCCAACCGGACCATGGATCTGGTAGAGGCGGCCATGCCCAGGGCCAGCTCAATGTGTGAGCAGGCGAGGTCCCTGCGGGATGACTGGCAGCGGCTGCGTCGGCGTGAGATGGCTCCGGCAGAATTTCGTGAGTTGTATCACCGGATTGACCAGTTCTTTGTCACCACCACCGAGGACGCCGAGGCTGTGTACGGCAGTCTCTCCGAAATCCTGCTGGCTCAGGATTTCCAGGACCTGACTGGACAGGTTATCCAGAAAGTCACCACGCTGGTGAAAGAGGTGGAGGAAAATCTGCTTAGCCTGGTGGTCATGGCCAGTCATGTTGACCAGTTGACCGGAACGACTCACGAACTGAAGCGGGAAAACGTATCTCCGGAGTTGGGTCAGGGCCCGCAGATTAACGCCGCCGAGCGGGCGGATGTGGTCTCCGGTCAGGACGATGTGGATGACCTGCTGTCCAGCCTGGGCTTCTGACATGCTGACCGCCGCCGCTGGCACGTTTAACAGGGTTTGCCCATTGAGGATGTTGCATGTCATTTGATGCAGACGAAGAAATTCTTCAGGACTTTCTGGTTGAAGCGGGCGAGATTCTTGAGAAACTCTCGGAGCAACTGGTCGATCTGGAACAGAATCCCGACGACAGTGATCTTCTGAATGCCATATTCCGTGGCTTTCATACGGTAAAGGGCGGCGCTGGCTTTCTTCAGCTTGATGCGCTGGTCAACTGCTGCCATTCCGCCGAGAATGTGTTCGACACTCTGAGAAACCACAAGCGCCGGGTCGATTCCGAGCTGATGGACGTGGTGTTGCAGGCCCTTGACTATATCAACACCATGTTCGATCAGGTACGTAACCGCGAGGAGCTTACGTCGGCGCCTACCGCTCTGATTGATGCCCTGGATGTTCTTGCGGAACCCCAGAGCGAGGACGCAGGCGCCGCCGGGCCTGACGACGTGGACCGGCCGGACGACGCCCCGACCGGGGAGGGCCAGGGCGATATTACCGATGAGGAGTTTGAGCAGTTACTGGATGCTCTGAACGGTGATGAAGCCGCGTCTGCGCCGGCCGGTTCCGGGACCGGAGAGGCCACGGCGTCAGAGCACGATGGCTCATCAGACAGTGACGAGATCACCGATGATGAATTTGAGGCGCTGCTTGATGATCTGCACGGTAAGGGGCAGTTCTCGGGCGCTGTCGAGCCGTCTGAGACGATTGCTCCGGACCAGCCGGAGAGTGTGTCCGGCGCGGCCGATCTGATTACTGATGACGAATTCGAAAATCTGCTGGATGAGCTCCACGGCAAAGGTAAAAGCCCAACCACCGGTGGCACCGATCCCGCGAAATCCGGGGCTGGCGAGGCAAAGCCGACGCCTGCCAGATCCACGCCCACGGCCAGACCGTCGGGCAAGGACAAGCCGGAACCTGCTGTCAAAGCCGACCATGGTGGGTCGGATAAACCGGCTGGCCGGGAACATCAGGCGCCAGCCACCGAAACAAGCGTTCGCGTGGACACCCGACGGCTCGACGACATCATGAACATGGTGGGTGAGCTGGTGCTGGTGCGCAACCGGCTGCAACGGCTGGGGATGAACAGCGAAGACGAACACTTGCAGAAAGCCGTATCCAACCTGGATGTGGTAACAACCGATCTGCAGTCGGCGGTTATGCAGACGCGGATGCAGCCGATCAAGAAAGTATTCGGCCGTTTCCCGCGTGTCGTTCGGGACCTTGCCCGCAGCCTGAAGAAAGAAATCAACCTGGTCATGCACGGTGAGGACACCGACCTCGACAAGAATCTGGTAGAAGCCCTGTCCGACCCGCTGGTTCACCTGGTTCGTAATTCGGTGGATCACGGTATTGAATTGCCGGACGAGCGCGAGCGTTCCGGTAAGCCCAGAGTCGGTCGTGTCACCCTGTCGGCAGAGCAGGAAGGGGACCACATTCTGCTGATGATCGAGGATGATGGCGCCGGCATGGACCCGGAGAAACTGCGGCAGAAAGCCGTCGAAAAAGGCATCTATGATCAGGATGCGGCAGACCGGCTGACAAAGACTGAATGCTACAACCTGATATTTGCCGCCGGCTTCTCCACCAAGGAGCAGATTTCGGATGTGTCCGGCCGTGGTGTCGGAATGGACGTGGTCAAGACCAAGATTGGCCAGCTCAACGGCATGATCAACGTTGAATCAGAGTTGGGCAAAGGCTCCCGCATTGTGATCAAGGTGCCATTGACCCTGGCTATCATGCCGACGCTGATGATCATGCTCGGCGACCAGTCCTTTGCCTTGCCTCTGGTCAATGTAGTGGAAATCTTCCACCTCGATCTGACCAAAAAGAACACGGTGGATGGACGTGAGTGCATTGTGGTGCGGGATAAAGTGTTCCCTCTGTTCCACATCAAACGCTGGCTGGTCAAGGGCGTCGAACATTCGGCGTCGCCGACCCGGGGTCACGTGGTGATTGTGGCCATGGGCACCCGGCGTGTCGGCTTTGTGGTGGATCAGTTGATTGGCCAGGAGGAAGTGGTGATCAAGCCGCTGGGCCGCGCATTGCAGGGCACACCGGGTATGGCGGGGGCCACTATTACCGGTGACGGACGAATTGCACTGATTATTGATGTGCCCAGTCTGTTGCAACATTATGGATAGCCGGGCACCGAGTAGCCATACCAATCAGCCGGGCCCGGTAACAAAAGGTAGGATTGCATGACGATTTCTGTCCTGGTCGTTGATGATTCTGGTTTTTTTCGCAAGCGACTGACCGAGATCCTCAATGCATCCGACAGCATTCGGGTGGTGGGCGTCGCCACGAACGGCCGTGAAGCGGTTGAACAGGCGGAGAAGCTCAGGCCGGACGTGATTACCATGGATTACGAAATGCCGGTGATGGACGGTATCACCGCGGTTCGTGAAATCATGGCTCGCCGTCCGGTGCCTGTGCTGATGTTCTCCTCGCTGACCTACGAGGGCGCCAGGGTGACCCTGGATGCGCTTGAAGCTGGCGCAGTGGATTTCCTGCCCAAGAATTTTGAAGAGATTGCGCGGTCCTCCAGCGAACTGCAGAAAATCCTGCGAGAGCGCATTCTGGACGTTGCCGGCAGCCAGCCGGGACGCCGCTTCGCGGCGGTCGCGCCGCCATCGCGAGCGCCGGCCAAACCCGCAGCCGCACCGGTCCGGCGGGAACCGGAACGGCCTGAACCGGGTGTCGGCAGTCGTTCATCGGTCCGCAAGACGGCGCCCCGATCCTACAAGGTGGTTGCCATAGGAACCTCAACGGGTGGCCCGATAGCCTTGCAGCGCGTGCTGACCGGGTTGCCGGCTCGGTTCCCCGCCCCGATTGTGCTGGTTCAGCATATGCCGGCCAGTTTTACGCCCGCCTTCGCCGACCGGTTGAACAAGCTGTGCCAGATAGAGGTCCGTCAGGCGGAGGAGGGGGACTTGCTCAGACCGGGGCTGGCGTTGCTGGCGCCGGGTGGTAAACAGATGATGATCGAGAACCGTGGTGGCCAGGGGCGGATTCGTATTCTGCCCGGCGATGACAGACTCAATTACAAGCCGTGTGTAGACGTCACCTTTGGCTCGCTCGCGCGGAGCTTCCCCGGCAATACACTGGGGCTGATCCTGACCGGGATGGGGGCGGATGGCAAGGATGGCTGTCGTCTGATGAAACAGGGCGGCTCGGTGGTCTGGTCCCAGGATGAGAAAACATCGGTGATCTATGGTATGCCGATGGCGGTGGTCAAGGCCGGGCTGGCCGATGAAATTCTGCCATTGGAGGACATTGGCCGACGACTGACTGAGGCCGTCAACTGATGGATATTCTGAGCCTGCTCGGGATCATTCTGGCCTTCGCCGCAATTCTGGGCGGCAATGTGCTGGAAGGCGGGGCGCTGGGCTCACTGTTCAACGCCCCCGCCGGTCTGATTGTGATAGGGGGTACGCTGGCGGCGACGATCCTGCAGACATCCTGGCCGGTTCTTCGTCGTGCCTTTGCCCAGGTACGCTGGGTTTTTCTGCCGCCTTATGTGGGGCTCGACGAGGGCATTGGGAAAGTCATCGACTGGAGTGTCAAGGCGCGTAAACAGGGCCTCCTGGGACTGGAAGGGCTGGCAGAGCGGGAGCCCGAGCGATTTGCCCGCAAGGGCTTGCAGTTGCTGGTGGACGGTGCCGAGGCAGAGACTATCCGGGGTATCCTCGAGGTCGACCTGGAATCCCGTGAGCAGCGGGATCTGGACTCGGCCCGGGTCTTCGAAGCCATGGGCGGGTACTCGCCAACCATCGGCATTATCGGTGCGGTAATGGGCCTGATACAGGTGATGACCAATCTGGAGGATCCCAACACGCTCGGGAGCGGCATTGCCACGGCCTTTGTCGCCACCATCTACGGTGTGGCACTGGCCAACCTGCTGTTTTTCCCGGTGGCCAACAAGTTGCGTGCGATAGCCCGACAGCGGTCCCGTTATGAGGACATGATGATCGACGGCATCATCGCCATTGCCGAAGGCGAAAACCCCCGGTCCATTGAGCTGCGCCTGCGCAGTTTTCTGCACTGATCGCGCCTGTTTGCTTGCAGGCTGGAGATTAATCCATGAGATCGCGACGACAACGGCGACGGCAACCCCAGGATGACCTTCATAACAAAGAGCGTTGGCTGATTTCTTACGCCGATTTCATCACTTTGCTGTTTGCTTTCTTTGTGGTGATGTATTCGGTTTCATCGGTCAACGAAGGCAAGTACAAAGTACTGTCAGAAACGCTGAGCGGCGTCTTCAACGCCCCCCCGCGGTCACTGAATCCGCTTGCCGTCGGTGACCATCCGCCCGATGTCCGCCCGGCAGACGGGCAGAATGTAATCCGCCCGCCGGTGATGGAAGCCCCACGCAATCCGACCGAAGACGCCCGACAGCGATCGGCCAATCTGCGCACCATGTCGATTCAACTGTCAGCCGCTTTCGAAGACCTTATCAACCAGGGGGTCGTTACCCTTGAGACCAATGACCGGTGGATTGAACTCAGCCTGCGGAATAGTCTGCTTTTTGGCAGTGGCGATGCTGAACCGCACTTTGATGCCTTCCCGATTCTGCAGTCCATTGCGGACGTCCTGAAAGACCATGACAATGCGGTCAAAGTGGAAGGCTTCACGGATAACCGCCCGATCCGGACCGCCGTGTTCCCGTCCAACTGGGAGCTATCCTCGGCGCGGGCCTCAGCGGTTGTGCGGGTGCTGACGATGGACGGTGTCGACCCCGAGCGTATGGCGGCGGTTGGCTATGGACAATACCAACCGGTCGCAGGCAACGAAACGGCAGAAGGCCGCAGTCGTAATCGACGGGTGGTGGTGTTGATTTCCGGGGAAGCGAGCATCCGCGGCGCCGTTCGCTGATTTTGCGGGCGCATTAACATTGCGTTGCAGTCAGTCCGGATCGCGACGGATATCAAGGAACGGCGGGTGATGCCGATAACCCTCCCTGAGCCCCTGTGATCTCGTGGACCCTGGGAATTTGTGTTGACCATGAATGCTTGACAAAAGTGATGTCGGCGTCCCTTGGGGCGCGTTTTCAAATGGAGAAGCCGAGTGCGGATCTGGGCGGTTGCCAATCAGAAGGGTGGTGTGGGAAAAACAACGTCGGTGGTAGCGCTGGGCGGACTGCTGGCTGCCAGCGGTAAGCGGGTGCTGGTCGTGGATCTGGACCCACATGGCTCGTTGACAACCTGGTTTGGCTACGATCCCGATACCCTGACTCACAGTGTCTTTGACCTTTTCCAGCATCAGGGCAAAGTGCCGGACGGGCTGACCACGGAACTGCTTCGAACGACGTCCTGCGACGGCCTGTCGTTGTTGCCGGCCAGCACCGCACTCGCCACGCTCGAACGCAAGATGGTTGGCGTTGAAGGCATGGGGCTGATTGTTTCCCGGGCACTGACGCAGGTGTGGGATGACTTTGACTATGCGTTGCTCGACAATACGCCCTCGCTGGGTGTGCTGATGGTAAACGCGTTGGCTGCCTCACAGCATCTGGTTGTGCCGGTGCAAACCGAATTTCTGGCGCTCAAGGGACTAGAGCGAATGCTGCATACTCTGGAAATGATCATGCGGTCGCAGAAAAGCACACTGGGGTACACCATTGTGCCGACGCTGTTCGATCGTCGCACTCAGGCGTCGGTGAAAAGTCTCAATGCCTTGCGCAAGACCTATTCCGACGCGCTTTGGCGGTTTGCCATCCCGGTGGACACCAAATTCCGGGATGCCAGCCAGTCGGGCCGGGTGCCCTCGGAGTTTGATGCGGAAACGCATGGCGTGAGGGCGTATCGCCGTCTGCTCAATGATTTGCTGGAAACAACCGGAGCAGCCGGGGGACGCTTGTGACACGTGACGGTAATTTGACAGCGCCAAACCGACGATCATCGCGAGGGGGTGGCTGGTGAAACCTGATACCCGGACTGAGTTGGTCGATCCGACCCGTGCGCTGGCCAGTTACCTGGATGACCTGCTGCAGACGGCGTCCCGGAGCGCAACGGAACCGGTCATTGAAGTTGAGCGGCCGGCCCCAATGGCGGCGCCTGGAAAGTCTGCCGCGCCCACTCGGGTGGAGGCACCGTCGCGGCCATCTGTGGCGGTGTCGCCAGCAGACCGTTCATCGGAAGAGTCTGCCCCGGCGCCCGCCAGGTTCGACAATGCGTCAGGCCAGCCTGCGGTATCAGGCGAGCCCCCGGCGGCGAGCATCCAGCCCGACACACGCCCCGCCTGGTCGGAGCAACCATTTGAATGCCTGATCTTCAAAGTGGCCGGTCTGCAACTGGCCGTGCCACTGGTGCTGCTGGGGGCGATACATCGTATTGAGGGCAGGATAAAGCCCATACCGGGCCGGCCACCCTGGTACCTCGGTATGCTGCCGGACCGTAGTCAGAACCTGCGGGTCGTCGATACGGCGCAGTGGATTATGGCGGGGCGGGTTCCGGCCAGGGCCGGTGACGGTTACCGCTTTGTGATCCGGCTGGATAACAGCGAATGGGCGCTGGCGTGTGATGATGTCGCCCAGTCTTTTACCCTCGACCCTGAGGAAGTGCGATGGCGGTCGGCCCGGAGCAAGCGGCCCTGGCTGGCCGGCACCGTTGTCCAGCACATGTGCGCCCTTATCGACGTTGGCACCATGGCGGCTATGCTGGCGCGTGCGGAAAAGGAACACACCCTGTCCCTGAAGTGATACCGGCATCAAGCTGGCACGATTTGTGCCCCTGACTGTAGTATGGGGCACTGACGATAAAATTTTGACGATCAGGATGTCCCTTCGGGCAGCCTGCTGAGGAGAACGACAACATGGCTTCCCAGAGTGGACAACAGAATCAGGCCCAGGATGATCAGATACTTCAGTATGTGACCTTCCGGCTTGACGAAGAAACCTACGGTATCGGCGTCATGCAGATCCAGGAGGTTCTGCGATACACCGAAATAGCGCCGGTTCCCGGTTCCCCGGACTATGTCCTGGGCATCATTAACCTGCGCGGCAACGTGGTGACAGTGATTGATACCCGGCGTCGGTTCGGGTTGGCGGATGCCGAAGTGACCGATGCAACACGCATCGTGGTGATGGAATCCTCCAATCAGGTTATGGGTATTCTGGTGGATTCAGTCGCTGAGGTGGTGTATCTGAAGTCCAGCGAAATTGAGACAGCCCCGAACGTTGGCAACGAGGAAAGTGCCAGGTTCATCCAGGGAGTTTGTAACAAAAACGGTGAACTCATCATTCTGGTTGAGTTCGACAAAATGTTGGCGGACCACGAGTGGGCCGAGATCGCATCCCTGTAAGCCTTTGACAGAGCCCGGGGATGTCGCGCTCCCGGTCAGCGGCCCGGCGGCTTCAAGACCAATTGCGAGGCATGTATGACTGACTGGATCACGTTAGCCCCCTGGGTTTCTACCATAACCGCGCTTGCCCTGTTGTGTGTGCATGCCTGGCACACGCGCCGGCAACTTGGTCAGTTACGGGGGCAACTCCGGGAACGCTGCGAGACGCTGGGGCGTGAACTGCATGCAACCGGCAGCGGCAGCATTGGCGTCGGCCACCGCGTGGTGGCCTGTGAACGTCAGCTCCATGAGTTGCGCGGACTCATGGATGAAATGCGTCAGAATGATCCGCTACGAATTTCCTACGACGAGGCATCCCGGCTGGTCGAGTTGGGGGCGGACGTTGACGACCTGATGAATACCTGCGGTATTTCCCGTCCCGAAGCCGAACTGGTCTCGGCGCTGAGACGCCGTTCGGCGGCCTGAACGGCTCCGGTATTGCGCTGACCATCTAAGGAACCTCTGATTAAGTCTATTGACGATTCTGCAAGTGTTGAGAGGCTCAGTGGCGAGGCGCGACTCGCCGGTAATGGCCGACGTCCTTGCCAAGAGTCGTAACGCGGCCAATGAGCCTCTCAACGCTTGCCCGCAG
>JASBRL010000038.1 GCA_030149475.1 Marinobacter sp. | reverse complement strand
CCAGCACTGGCTGAAAGGCGAACGCATACACCTGGCGTCACTGGCCGAGGAGCTCGGCATCGGGCGCGCCACGCTGTTTCGCTGGGTTGGCAACAAGGATCTGTTGCTGGGGGAGGTGCTTTGGTCGCTGTACGACCCGCTCCGGGAAAAGGTAATGGCCCAGACCCCCGGGCACGGAATCGATTACATCGTTGAGGTGTACCGCCGTATCAACCGCACGCTGTTCAGCGCCAGCCCGCTGCGCAACTTCATTGGCCAGGATCCGGAGTACGCCCTGCGCATTCTCACCTCGTCCAGCTCCACCGTTCACAGTCGGGTCGTCAAGGCCAACACCCGGATGCTGCGGGAACAGATTGCGGCCGGACGACTCAATCCGCCCATGAAGACCGAAAGCCTGTCCTATTTTATGATACGACTGGCGGAATCCTGCCTCTACAGCGATGTCATCTGTGGGCGCCCACCCCGGCTGGAAGAACTGGAGGAGGCCTGCACCGCGGTCCAGATCCTGCTTGGCGGCGGCCCACCCGACAGGATCTGATACCCGGTCCGCACGGCATTAGTGCCCCGGAATGACGGCCATGGTGAGCCGCGACATACAGACCAGCTTACCCTGTTCATTCTCTATGCGGATTTCCCACACCTGGGTCGTACCACCCACATGCAATGCCCTGGCCGTGCCGTAGACCCAGCCCGATGCGGCGGACCGGATGTGATTGGCATTGATTTCCAGCCCGACCGCGACCTTGTTGTCGCCACGAATGCACTGATTTGCGGCGACGCTGCCCAGGGTCTCTGCCAGCACACAGGAGGCACCGCCGTGCAGGATGCCAAAAGGCTGGACCGTCCGCTCATCAACCGGCATGCGGCCACGCAGGAAATCGTCACCAACCTCCAGAAACTCGATACCAAGCCGACTGACGGCGGTATTTTCTGATCGTTCCGTCATCCCTTCCAGCGTGGGTGTTACAGTCCAGATGCTCATCAATAGCTACCCTTTCTTGTTGGTTACAGCTGCAAGGCGCGGACTTCCAGAAATTCTTCCAGGCCCCATTTGCCAAATTCACGCCCGATACCGGAGTGCCCGAAACCACCGAACGGGGCCAGCGGGTTGAAGGCGCCGCCATTGACAAAGACCTGTCCGGTCCGCAGCTTGCCGGCCACTTTTTTCGCCCGCTCCTGGTCACCGGACCAGACCGCTCCGGACAGGCCATAGGCGGTGCCATTGGCAATACGGACAGCGTCCGCTTCGTCCTGGTAAGGAATCACGCACAGCACCGGCCCGAAGATTTCTTCCTGGGCAATGCGACTATCGGGTTTGACGTTGCCAAAGACCGTGGCACTGACAAAGTAGCCGTTGGGGTTCACCCCGTCCGGCTTGTCGACGCCGCCTGCCACCAGGGTCGCGCCCTCCTCGATACCGAGCTTGATGTAATCGAGCACTTTATCGCGCTGCTGGGCCGAGGCCAGCGGCCCCAGGCGGGTGGTTTCTTCCAGCGGGTTGCCAGGTACCATCTTCGCAACAGCCTCGGCAGCCAGTTGACAGGCTTCATCGTGCTTGTCCGCCGGCACCAGCATACGGGTGAGGGCCGTACAGGTCTGGCCCGAGTTCAGCAGGCAGTTGTTGACACTGCCTTTGACCGCGGCCTTGAGGTCAGCATCGGGCAGAATCACCGAGGCTGATTTGCCGCCCATTTCCAGGGCGATGCGCTTGAAGTCATCCGCCGCCGCGTGGGCGATCAGGTGACCGGTGCGGGGAGAGCCGGTGAACGACACCATACGCACGTCCGGGTGTTTGATCAGGGTATCGCCGACTTCCTGACCCAGACCGCAGACCAGGTTGAACACGCCCTTGGGCAAGTCCGTACCGTCGAGAATCTCGGCCAGTATGTACGCACTGCCCGGTGCAATCTCGCTGGGCTTGAGCACAATCGAGCAACCCGCCGCGAGAGCCGGGACCACTTTGAGGATCACCTGATGCAACGGATAGTTCCAGGGGGTGATGCACCCCACCACGCCCACTGGCGTGTACTGAACCTCAGAGTTGCCGGACTGCTCGCTGAAGGCAAAGTCCGGCAGCATCTTGATGTAGGTTTCGGTCACGGCGGCGGGCAGTCCCGCCTGGATGCCAGTGGCCAGCTTGATCGGCATACCCACTTCCCGGCAGACGGTTTCCGCAATCTCGGCACCGCGCTCTTTCAGGCCGGCGTGCAGTTGCTTGAGCACGGCCAGGCGCTGGTCCACGGTGGACTCGGACCAGCTTTCAAACGCCTTGTCGGCAGCCGCAATGGCCTGCTCCATTTCACCACGGCCGGCGGCCGGCACTTTGGCCATCACCTCGCCGGTGCCTGACTCAAAGACATCGATGGTATCGCCCGACCAGTCAACCCACTGGCCGTTGATGTAGTTCCTGCTCAGATCTTTCATCGTTCTGCTCCTTGGGACTGGATTTATTCGAAGACGATCACGCCGCGTGCGTTTTTGCCCGCCACCATATCATCAAAAGCCTGGCCGGCTTCCTCGATGGTGTAGGTACGGGTGATCAATTCATCAAGCTTGAGCTTGTCGGCCTTGTAAAGAGCCAGAATACGGGGGAAGTCAAATTGCGGCCGGGCGGAACCCAGCCAACTGCCCTTGATGGTACGTTCGTCGGCCGGCAGGGACAATGTGCCAACGGTGGTCTTGTCCCTGGGATCGGCAACGCCGACCACAATCGCTGTACCACCGCGACCCAGGGCCTTGTAGGCCTGCGCGACCACAGCGCCGGACCCGACGCATTCAAACGCGTAATCCACGCCACCACCGGTCAGCTTTTTCACCGCCTTACCCGCATCCTCCACCTCGTTGATGTTGATGGTGTGAGTGGCGCCGAATTCCCGGGCCGTGGCCAGCTTGCTGTCGCTGGTATCAACCGCAACGATCATTTCTGCGCCCGCCGTACGGCAACCCTGAATCGCGTTCAGGCCGACGCCGCCAACGCCAAACACCGCCGCGCGCGAGCCCGGCTCCAGTTTGGCGGTATTGAAGACGGCACCGACGCCGGTCATGACTGCGCAGCCAACCAGGGCCGCATTCTGCAGGGGAATGTCCTTGTCGATCCTGACGCAGTTGTCCACGTGCATGGTGGCGTACTCGGCCATCACCCCACAGGCACCAAAGACGTTCAACGGCTCGCCGTCGGCCCCCTTTGTGCGGACCGTTCCGTCGGGCAGGGTGACCATCGCCTTGCGGGCACCTTCACACAGCACCGGACGTCCGCGCACACACTGGCGACACTTGCCACACATGGAAATAAACGAGCTGACCACATAATCCCCGACTTCAAAGCCGGTGACGCCTTCGCCCACTTCAATGACTTCGCCGGCGCCTTCGTGCCCGAGCACCAGCGGGGCCGGATAGGGGATCTTGCCGGTGGCTGCCGAGAGGTCACTGTGACAGACACCGCAGGCGGCAACCTTGATGGTCACTTCGCCCCGTTTGGGACCTTCGACCGTGATGGTTTCGACCTGAACGGGCTGTCCCCACTCACGAACAACAACCGCTTTTGCCTGACGACTCATATCGACCACTCCTGCTTGTGAAAGGTTTCTGTCACAGACCGCCACAAACCTCTCCGACCACGAAAACGGCCGAGAACACGATTCGAGTCAACGCTGTCTGTGCACTGTAATGTACTCAACGGTAATGTGCTCAACGATACAACGAAGATTTTGCGAGCGCACGCTCGAAATGGCGGATGACCCGAATGCCCGGGCCATCACCATGCTATCAGGTCAGACCACTTCAAACAGACCGGCGGCACCCTGGCCACCACCAATACACATGGTGACCACCACGTATTTGGCGCCACGGCGCTTGCCTTCGATCAGGGCATGGCCGGTCAGGCGAGAACCGGTAACGCCATACGGGTGACCAATGGAAATAGAGCCACCGTTGACGTTGAGCTTGTCCATCGGAATGCCCAGGCGGTCGCGGCAGTAAACAACCTGTGAAGCAAAGGCTTCGTTCAGCTCCCACAGATCAATGTCATCCATGGTCAGACCGTTGCGCTCGAGCAGACGGGGAATGGCGAAGACCGGGCCAATACCCATTTCATCCGGCTCACAGGCCGCCACCGCAAAGCCGCGGAAAATACCCATTGGCTCGATGTTGTTCTTTTCGGCATAGGTGCTGTCCATCACCAGGCAGACGGAGGCGCCGTCTGACAGCTGGCTGGCATTGCCGGCGGTCACGAACTGGTCGTCACCACGCACCGGGTTGAGACCTTGCAGCCCCTCCAGGGTGGTATTCGGACGATTACACTCATCGCGGGTGAGCGTCACGTCTTTCGAGCTGACCTCGCCGGTTTGCTTGTCCTTGACCAGCATGGTGGCGTCAAAGGGAACGATCTCGTCATCGAACTTGCCCGCCTGCTGGGCCGCTGCCGTGCGCTGCTGACTGATCAGGGCATACTCGTCCTGGGCCTCGCGACTGACACCGTAACGCCTGGCGACAACATCGGCGGTCTCGATCATCGACAGGTAAAGCTCAGGCTTGTTCTTCATCAGCCAGTCGTTGGTGGCATGGAACGCGTTCAACTTTTCGTTCTGCACCAGGCTGATGGACTCAACGCCGCCGGCGACCATGGCCGGAACCTTTTCCGACAGCACACGCTGGGCGGCCAGACTGATGGCCTGCAGACCCGAGCTGCAGAACCGGTTGATCGACATGCCGGCGGTCGTGACCGGCAGCCCTGCCCGAATGGCGGCGAGGCGAGCCATGTTCTTGCCCTGGGCACCTTCATGAAAGCTCGCACCCAGAATGACATCCTCGACCACGGCCGGATCAATACCCGCGCGCTGAACCGCATGGCGGATAACGTGGCCGGCCAGATCGACGCTGTGTGTATTGTTCAGGGCGCCACGGTAGGATTTACCCAGACCGGTTCGAGCGGTCGAGACGATGACTGCGTCAGACATAACAGGACTCTCCAGACAATAGATACGAATCGGTGAAAGGGCACCCCCGGGTCGGTCAACCCGGGAGATGCACGCTACAGGGTGTTACAGATCGCCGAACTTCTTGCCTTCGCCGGCGAGCTTTTCCAGCAGCGCCGACGGCTTCCACTGGGCGCCGCCCAGGGTCTTCTCGAAGTTTTTGACGGTGTCGTAAATGGTCTTCACGCCCACCTGGTCGGCCCAGAACATGACCCCGCCCCGGTAAGCCGGGAAGCCGTAGCCGTAAATCCAGGTGATGTCGATATCCAGCGCACGGGCGGCAACCCCTTCTTCCAGGATTTTGGCGCCCTCGTTGACCATCACATACATGCAGCGCTCAAGAATTTCCTGGTCCGAAATATCCCGCGGCTGGATACCCTGCTCGCGACGGAATTCGGCAATCAGCTCGTCCACTTCCGGATCCACGACCGGCTTGCGGCTGCCTTCCTCATACTTGTAGACACCGGCCTGGGTCTTCTGGCCAAGCCGGCCCTGTTCGGCAAGCTTGTCCATCCAGCTCGGCGCCACGTCTTCGCCGGCCTTGCGACGTTCTTCCCGGATACGGTAACCCACGTCGATGCCCGCCAGATCGGACATGGCAAACTGACCCATCGGAAAACCGAGATCGGTCAGCACTTTGTCCACCTGTTGCGGTGACGCACCCTCGTTGACCAGGGCAACCGCTTCGGCGCCGCGCTGATGCAGCATCCGGTTACCAACGAAACCATAGCAGTTGCCGACCAGCACACCCACTTTCCTGATGCGCTTGGCAATGGCCATGACCGACGCCTTGACCTCGTCCGAGGTCTTGCTGCCACGGACATTCTCCAGCAGCTTCATCACGTTGGCCGGGCTGAAGAAGTGCATGCCCACCACGTCTTCGGGACGACGGGTGGCCGAAGCGATCTCGTCAATGTCCAGGGTGGAGGTATTCGACGCCAGGATCGCGCCCTGCTTGCACACCTTGTCCAGCTGTCCAAAGATCTGCTTTTTGACGTCCATGTTTTCAAACACGGCCTCGATGACCAGATCGACGTCGCCGAAATCCTCGTACGCCAGGGTCGGCTTGATCAACGCCATGCGCTCTGCAACCTGGGCGCTGGTAATACGTCCTTTCTTCGCGGTGTTCTCATAGTTGCGACGGATGATCGCGATGCCCTTGTCCAGCGCCTCCTGCTTCACCTCCAGCAGATAGACCGGAATGCCGACATTGGCAAAGTTCATGGCAATGCCGCCGCCCATGGTGCCAGCGCCAATAATACCCACGCTGTTCACCTCACGGACCGGGGTATCCTTGGGCAGGCCGGGCACCTTGGAGACTTCACGCTCGGCGAAGAAGGTGTGCACCAGACCGGCGCGCTGGGGCGACTGCATGCATTCCATGAACAGTTCGCGCTCGCGCTTCATGCCTTCATCAAAAGGCAGATTAAAGGCCGCTTCCACCGCGTCCACACACTTGAACGGTGAGAACAGGCCACGGGCTTTTTTCTCGAGGCCAGCGCGGAACTGACTGAACACGTCGCTGCCTTTGTCGGCCTCGATGCGCTCAGTCACATCCCGCACCCGACGCGGCGGCAGGGATTCGCTGATCACTTTCTCGGCGAACTTCATGCCAATGACCTTGGCATCGTTACCGGCGTCTACCGCGTCAACAACGCCCAACTGGAGCGCTTCACCGGCGTCCACAAAATCGCCGGTGGTGATCATCTCCAGTGCCTTCTGGGCACCGGTCAGGCGGGGCAGGCGCTGGGTACCGCCGGCGCCCGGCAGCAGGCCCAGCTTGACTTCCGGCAACCCGACTTTGGCGCCTTCAACGGCGACCCGGTAGTGACAGCCCAGGGCCAGTTCGAGCCCGCCACCCAGTGCCGTACCGTGGATACCGGCAACAACAGGCTTGGGTGAGTTTTCGAACGCGGCGACAACTTCCGCCAGGCCCGGCTCCTGCATCGGCTTGCCAAATTCGCGGATATCGGCACCGGCAACAAAGGTTCGACCGTCACACACCAGCAGGAGCGCCTTCGCGTTGTCATCGGACTGGCCCTGCTCAAGCGCAGCCAGCAAGCCCGAGCGCACAGCGTGACTGAGGGCGTTGACGGGTGGATAGCTGACAGTAATGACGCCAACGGCGCCTTCCCGATTGTAACTGACGACCTCGGACATAACTCCTCCTTAGGGCTAAAACATGAAATTCAGTTTTGATTAGCGGAACTGGGTAGTGATTTAATACAAGTCAGGACGATCTTTCAACTCCAGTCTGGCATCGTCACCCGCTGGATACACCTCCGGACCGCCTGATCACCCACCTCGAACAGAGACCGGCACAAGGCATGCGAGGATTACAGACACTGTATCAAAGGGCCAAAAAAAACCGCATGTCTGATCATGCGGTTTTTTTGGCCGGACCCGGGTAGCGCTTAAGCCCGGCAACGTTAAAGCGACATTAAAGCAACGTTTAAGCGTTTAAGCGTTTAAGAGAGTGCCGATCGCTTCCCTAAACCCCCAGCGACTCGATATCACTCCCCAGCATCGCCAACTGGTGGGCTATGGAGCTACGCAGCTTCTCCGCTGACACGAGATAGGACGGTGCCGCGCAGGTCAGCGCCATGATGGTGCCATCCTGCAGGCGCACCGGAACACCGGCTGAATTGATGTTGCGGTCCCACTCCCCCAGGGACAGACAGAATCCGTGGGTCTTGTAGTCCTCCATCGCACGATCCAGGCCCTCTATTTTCTCGGGCCAGGAGTCCGGACCGTATTTCTCGATCAGCGCATCGGTCAGCAGCTTGCGGCCGCTTTCCGTAATGGCCGCAAAATAGGCGCGCCCGGCTGACGTGGTGGCCATCGGCAGCTTCAGACCAATCTCCATCC
>JASBRL010000140.1 GCA_030149475.1 Marinobacter sp. | reverse complement strand
CCAGCGATCACGCAGGCGTTGCTACGCCAGGTTCTGGTTTACAAAGTCCCAGTTTACCAGGTTCCAGAAGGCTTCCAGGTAGTTGGGGCGTGAATTGCGGTAATCAATGTAGTAAGCGTGCTCCCATACATCCACTGTCAGCACCGGCTTGTCAGCACCGGTCAACGGTGTTTCCGCGTTGCTGGTATTCACGATGGCGACAGAGCCATCTGTTTTCCTGACCAGCCAGGTCCAGCCAGAGCCGAAATTGCCGGCCGCCTTTTCATTGAACTCCTTCTTGAACGCATCAAAGGAACCAAACGCCTTGTTGATTGCGTCTGCGGCCGCACCTGTGGGTTCGCCGCCGCCGTTCGGGCTCATGCAGTGCCAGTAAAAGGTGTGGTTCCAGACCTGTGCGGCGTTGTTGAACAGTGGGCCACTGGCGCTCTTGATGATGTCTTCCAGGGACTTGTTGGCGTTGTCCGTACCTTCAACCATCCCGTTGAGTTTGGTCACATAGGTGTTGTGGTGCTTGCCATAGTGATACTCAAGCGTCTCTGCGGAAATGTGGGGTTCGAGTGCGTTTTTTTCGTAGGGCAGTGCGGGAAGTTCAAATGCCATGAGGTCGTTCTCCCTTTCTTTGTTGACCACTCATACTCGAGTGTGATCGATGAATAATAACAATCTGTTCAAAATGAACCGCGTGATCATTCACCCCAATGGTTTGCCTTGTTTACATCACGGCCACTGGGCACGCGTCAGCGGACTGACGTCAAGTGCCGCCTGTGGTCTATTCTTCGGGGCAAATCATGAGATTTCAACCTTTCGCCAGCGAACAGCGAAACTCCGGTACACCTGGCAGAAAGCTGGCGCAGTTCCGAACGCGCCAGATCAACTCGTCGTAGTGCTCGGCCGTCACATTAATATGCCCGAGTTTGCGACCCGGTCGCTCTGCTTTGTCATACAGATGAACGTGGGTATAGGGCAGTTCCAGTATCCGGCTGATGTCCCCGTGTTCGCCGATAATATTGACCATGCAACTCACCCCACGGGCAGTTGTGTCGCCCAGCGGCTGACCGGTGATGGCACGGATATGATTTTCAAACTGACTGGTTTGGGCGCCTTCAATGGTCCAGTGACCGGAATTGTGCACGCGCGGCGCCATTTCGTTGGCCACCAGGCCGTCTGCCGTATCGAACAGTTCCAGAGCGAGCACGCCGACGTAGTCCAGTTCGTTCATGATCGCGTGCAGGTATCGTTTCGCCTCGGCTGCAACTGTTTTCGACACGGAGGGTGCCGGCGCGAGGGAGTAGCGCAGTATACCATTGTGATGAATGTTCTCGGCTATCGGATAGACGGCGACATCACCGTCTGCACCGCGGACACCGATAATCGACACTTCCCGACTGAAGTCGACAAATTTCTCGACCATCAGTCTGGGGTGGTTGATGACTGTCCAGGCTTCGAGTGCCTCTTCTGGCGATCGCAGTATTGCCTGACCTTTACCGTCGTAGCCCTCGGTGTTGGATTTTGCCACCACCGGACAGCCGAGTTCTTCAGCAGCTTGCCTCAGCGACTCTGCACTGTCGGCTATTTTCCATTTTGGCGTGGCAATGCCCAGTTCGCCGAACAGGGTTTTTTCGGCCTCGCGATTCTGACAGACTTGCAGGGATCGGGGCGTGGGGTGCACCGGCTTCACATCGGCAATGCGCTCTGCAATGGAAACCGGCAGGTGTTCAAATTCGTAGGTTACCCGGTCCACTCGGCTGAGGAAATCATTCAGGTATTCGCCACCCCGATCCACGATCACTTCGCCCAGACCAACGCTGGGACTGCCGGAAATATCATAAAAAACAAATGTGTTGGCAAGAGGATAGCCAGCCAGCGCCAGCATGCGACCGAGTTGTCCCGCGCCTAATACACCAATCCTCATGGATTACTCCTGTCTGGGTCGAGCCCGGCTATGGGTCTTTGGGGTCCGGATTGTCCAGTACCGTCTGTGTCTGTTGACGGCGGAAATCATCAATTGCCTGCCGGATGGTCGGGTCGGAAATTCCGATAATCTGGGCCGCCAGCAGCCCGGCATTGGTGGCGCCGGCCTTGCCAATGGCCAGGGTGGCCACCGCAATACCACCTGGCATCTGGGCGATCGACAACAGCGAGTCAAGCCCGTTCAGTGCTTTGGACTGAACCGGAACGCCCAGCACTGGCAGCGATGTCTGGGAGGCTACCATGCCCGGCAAGTGGGCGGCGCCGCCAGCACCGGCAATGATGACTTTGAGGCCGCGCGAGTCGGCTGTCTTAGCGTAGTCGAACAGCAGATCCGGCGTGCGATGCGCCGACACGACACGGGTTTCGTATGGAACCCCCAGTTTGTCGAGCATGTCGGCGGCGTGTTCCATGGTAGGCCAATCCGATTTTGAGCCCATTATAAGGCCAACAAGCGCCTGCATATGCAACGTCCCGAGCGTCTTTGGAAAGCCGCACATTGTATGGACTGGCTATGTTCCATGCAAATAGCTTGCTTGTGCACCGGGGCGCTCGTGATGGCGCCATCGGCACACCATTATTTGGCCGGCGTAGCCGTTCTGGGTATGATCAGACGCTGTGTCTGAATGTTCCCTGAAGTCCATCCCGAGGTAGTTATGGAGCCCATTCGTCCTGATGACGATGAACTGCGAGCCGACACGGCTCGCCCCCGCGCAGCACCCGAGGCTCGCGGCCGCACGCCCCGCCGGTCCGGTAATCACGCCAGTGCGCCCCGGCCCCCGGCTTCTGGCAAGGCGCCGTCCGCCCGCCTGGTCAGAGCGTTGTTGGTCCTGTTGCTGGTGTCGATCGCTGCCGGGGCGACCTTCTGGTACAAACAGGCAACGCAGATTGAAGCGATGCAATCCCGGCTTGAGGAGGCTGATTACTGGGCACGACAGAGCAAGCTGGCCCTTGCCAGATTTCAGGGCGACCTGAGTGCCACAGGTGAGAATCTGGCCGAGCGCGGTTCGGGACTGGAGCAGAACATCAAGGAGCAGAAAGCGGCGATCGCCGATGCCAACAGTGAAATACGTAAACTTTGGGCCGTTGCCAACGAGAAAAATGGGTCGGCCATCAAGACCCTGGGCAAGCAGATTGATGAGCTGGTGAAGACGCAGAGCAGTCAGACCTCCGCGATCAAGACGTTAAAGGATCAGCAAACGGAAACGCAAGGGCAAGTCAGTGGCCTGACGGAGCAGTTGGCTGGTCTTAAATCTCAACTGGCCAGTCTGGATGAGGCGGTCGGTTCACTCACGGCGCGGACGGCCGCGCTTGGCAAGGAAGTTGACTCGGTAGATGAGAGGATAGGGCAGCGATTGAAGCGCTTTGAGCGTGAGCAGTCGCTGGCGGCAGACGGACTGGAAGGGCGCGTCAGTAAACTGGAAAACAATTCCGGTGTCGCACGTCAGACCGCCGCAAGACTTGACCAGATGGAAGAAACGCTCAATGCAGTGGATGCCGCCAGGGCTCAGCTAACATCGAGGCTGATCCAGTTGTCGCGACGGGTGGATTCTCTGCAGAAAAAATAAGCGGACTTTCAGGGGAGCGCTGATCAGGCTCGCCGTAACCCTTTGTGTCCATCTCTTGCGGTAGCTCTCAGTTCACGTGCCGATCCATTGCTATGATCCTCTCGTTCTTCCCGGATGAAGAGATCTGATGCCAATGATCCGAATGCGACTACCGCTGGCGATGTTGCTTGCCTCCCTGACCCTGTTCGGCTGCACGGTGCACCAGTCTATCGGCAAGAGTACGGGCGCTTTTCTGCATCCGGTGTCTGGCCCCGACTTTGTGCACATTGCCGATGACCGGTGGAATCACAACAATGCGCTTGTCTATTTTTATCGGCCGCACTCGCAATGGGCGGCTGATGAACTTGAGTCTCCCAGTGTCTACATCGATGACCGGCAATACTTCAATATCCGTGATGGCAGCTTCACCTGGCTTGAGGTCAAGCCAGGTGAGCGACAGATAAAAATGCGCCGTCCGCTGCTGGGCCTGGAAGGGCTGAACGGGATGAATCTCAGTCTGATCGTGGATGCCACACTGACGACACGGGCTGGTGAAATCTATTATCTGCGCTACAGTGAAATATCGACGCCAGATCAGCCCTTTCCGGGCCTTGACCCTGAAGACCCCCTTGCCAATGGTGACTTGCAGCGGGTGACCCGGGCTGTGGCGATGGGGGACGGTGAACTGGTCGCTACTCATTTTCTGAACAGCGATATGCTGGCGCCCAATCACGCTGCCCGCTCGATTGTTCGTGTTAACGAAGATGATGATTACCAGCGTGACATGGCGAGACTGGAGACGGAGCGTGACAAAGAGTTGGTGCGCCTGGAGCAGCAGGGCCGGTTGAAAGACGCGCCCTGGTACTGGCCTTTTGGTGGTGGTCCGGCAAAGCCGCTCGCAACCGACCGTGAAATCGCCAGACGAGAGCAGGCTTATGCTCAATTGCAACAACGCCGTGAACGGCAGGACAAGCAGGATTCCCGCAGTTGGTGGCCGTTCTGGTAGCCTGACTGTACGCAGAGGTTAGGCAGGGGGCAGAATCATGACCTTTCGAGAAACGTTTAATCGTCGTTTTCAGCGCTTGTCGACTGAGTATGTACCAGCCGTCATGGCGGCCATGGAAGAGCGGGTGCAGCGACTCAGAACTTCCTGGGATGAGTTGAATCGTTCGCTGGCAAACCGTGCATTGCCGGAGGATCGCAAGAGTCGGGTTGGCCGGCTTGCGCTCGATCAGAAAGCCTCCAGAGCGGGCCAGAGCAAGCCAGCAGGCAAGGTTGCGGGCGCATCGAACCGCCGGTCGCGGAAACGTGAGGACTGAGTATAGACAACGGGTTTGCGGAGCGTTTTACCCACGACGTCTAAAAATACAGGAAAATATTTGACAGCCGACAGCAAATGCTTAAAATGCGCCTCTCACTTGGTCGAGACATCTGCAAATGGCTCGGCCAGGATGCTGGAAGTGGGTGGTTAGCTCAGCTGGGAGAGCATCGCCCTTACAAGGCGAGGGTCACTGGTTCGATCCCAGTACCACCCACCATTTTCAGCTCGTTTGGACCTCCCCAGTTCAAACGTTTGGTCAGATTGCCGTCAGGCATGAAGACGACGCGGAGCGGTAGTTCAGCTGGTTAGAATACCGGCCTGTCACGCCGGGGGTCGCGGGTTCGAGTCCCGTCCGCTCCGCCATTTTCCCGGGTGGTTAGCTCAGCTGGGAGAGCATCGCCCTTACAAGGCGAGGGTCACTGGTTCGATCCCAGTACCACCCACCATTTCATCAGGCCTCCAAGTATCTTCATCAGGCCTCCAAGTACCACTGATTTAAGGCACTGCTTGCCAGGC
>JASBRL010000139.1 GCA_030149475.1 Marinobacter sp. | reverse complement strand
GAACACCTGTTGCGACCATTGCATCATGCCCTGCAGGCCGCGTCCAGACAGGCTTCGTTTCAGTTTGTGGCCGCGTTGCATTAAGGGGGTAAATAACGCAGTATATCGACCAATCAACAACCGCAACCAAACCGCCCGCCGGTCCCGGAGCCATGCACCCCGGAGACCGGGGCAAGCGTGATATCGGGGATACGTAGACCATGTCCGGCAACAATCTCGAGAACATCAATGTGGCCAGCCAGGAAACGCTGATTACACCAGAGGCGCTGAAGCAGGAATTGCCGCTCTCTGACAAGGCAGCGGACACTGTGGCCAAAGGTCGCCAGGCGATCAACGACATACTGGACGGCAAGGATCACCGCCTGTTTATTGTGGTTGGCCCCTGCTCGATTCACGACCTCGAAGCCGCCCATGAATACGCCCGGAAGCTCAAAGCACTGGCGGATGAGCTCAGCGATACGCTGTTTATCGTGATGCGAGTCTATTTTGAGAAGCCTCGGACCACCATCGGCTGGAAAGGTCTGATCAATGACCCTCACCTCAATGATTCGTTCGACATCGAGCAAGGTCTGAAAATCGGCCGTCAACTGTTGCTGGATATCGCAGAACTGGGTCTGCCGGCGGCCACCGAGGCGCTTGATCCCATCGCGCCTCAGTACCTGCAGGACACCATTTCCTGGTCAGCCATCGGGGCGCGGACGACGGAATCCCAGACTCACCGCGAAATGAGCAGCGGCCTGTCGATGGCGATCGGTTTCAAGAATGGCACCGATGGCAGTCTGGATGTCGCGGTGAACGCCATGAAATCAGTGTCCCACCCACATAGCTTTCTGGGCATTGATCAACAGGGCAAAGTGTCTATCGTACGCACCAGCGGTAACGCCTATGGCCATGTGGTTCTGCGAGGTGGTGGCGGTAAGCCCAACTACGACTCCGTCAGCGTGGCCCTGTGCGAAAAGGCGCTGGAAAAAGCAGGACTGCGCAAATCAATCATGGTCGATTGCAGTCACGCCAACTCCAGCAAGGATCCCGGTATCCAACCACTGGTTATCCAGGACATCACTCACCAGATCCTGGAGGGCAACCAGTCCATCCAGAGCCTGATGATTGAAAGTCACCTGAACTGGGGTAATCAACCACTGACCGACAATCTGGCGGACCTCAAATACGGCGTTTCCATTACCGATGCCTGTATTGACTGGCCCACCACCGAAAAAACACTGCGCGAAATGCGCGATAAACTGAAGGATAAACTGCCGACGCGCCGTTCCTGAACCGGACAAGGCCCGGCCAGGTGTCATGTGTCGTTCAGGTGCGTTGGTTCCGGGCGCCAATCCAGTCCAGCCGGGACCGCAGTTCAACCACCGATCCGATGATGATCAGTGTCGGCGCCTGCACCTGATGGCGCCCTACCTCAGCCACGATGCTTTCCAGGGTTCCGGTAACCACCTGTTGATCGGGTGTCGTTCCCTTCGACACCAGGGCCACCGGCATGGCAGGTGACATCCCGTGGGCTATCAGTTCGCGGGTAATAACCGGCAATCCGACCAGCCCCATGTAAAACACCAGGGTCTGATTGGTCTGCACGAAGTCGTTCCAGGGCAGATCGCAGGTATCGTTTTTAAGGTGACCGGTGACGAAACGGACGGACTGGGCGTAGTCGCGGTGCGTCAACGGGATACCGGCGTAAGCCGCACACCCGGAGGCGGCCGTGATACCTGGTACGACCTGGAACCGGACACCAGCTTCAGCGAGTGTTTCCAGTTCCTCGCCACCGCGACCAAAAATAAAGGGATCACCGCCCTTGAGCCTCACTACCCGCCGTCCGGCCCGGGCCAGTTCCACCAACCGGTGATTAATCTGCGTCTGGGGCAGCGTGTGATTGGCCCGCTGCTTGCCCACATGGATAAGCTCCGCGTCCGGCGGAATCAGGCTCATGATCTCCGCTGACACCAGACGGTCATAGAGCACCACCTCGGCGGAGGTTATCAGACCATAGGCCTTGAGCGTCAGCAGTTCGGGGTCGCCCGGACCCGCACCGACCAGGAAGACCTCTCCGGCCGAACTGTTGCGGCTCCGCGTTACCGGGTTCGTCCGGTAGCGCGGTGGCATGGTCGACAACCGGCTGGCGTCCGATACCGGTGCGGTCAGAGGCTTATCGTTCATTGAATTCTTTCAAGACCTCCCATGTAAGACTTCAGCACCTCAGGCACACGGATACTGCCGTCAGCCTGCTGATAGTTCTCCATGACTGCCACCAGGGCCCGCCCCACCGCCAGTCCAGAGCCGTTCAGGGTGTGCAGGGGTTCGGGCTTGCCGGTCCCGGGATTACGCCACCGGGCATGCATGCGCCGCGCCTGGAAATCCCTGGCGTTACTGCAGGACGAAATCTCGCGGTACTTGTTCTGGCCCGGCAGCCAGACCTCCAGGTCATAGGTGCGGGCGGCGGAAAAGCCCATGTCCCCACCGCATAGCTCTACGACCCGGTACGGCAGGTCCAGCCGTTGCAGGACCTTTTCGGCGTGGGCGGTCAGTTCCTCCAGCGCCTGCTCGGACTCGTCCGGGCGTACGATATGAACCAGCTCAACCTTGTCAAACTGGTGCTGACGAATCATGCCCCGGGTATCCCGCCCATAGGAGCCGGCTTCACTGCGAAAACAGGGCGTGTGACAGACCAGGCGCAGGGGCAGTTCGTCCGCGTCGAGAATCGACTGACTGACCAGGTTGGTGGCCGGCACTTCCGCCGTGGGAATCAGGTACAGGGGCTGATCACCGCTAATTTTGAACAGGTCTTCCTCAAACTTTGGCAACTGTCCCGTACCGTAGAGCGTGTCGGCGTTCACCAGATAGGGCACGTAAGTTTCCAGGTAACCGTGCTCGCCGGTGTGCAGGTCAATCATGAACTGTGCCAGCGCCCGATGCAGGCGGGCAATCGGCCCCTGCATCACGGCAAAGCGGGAATGGGCCAGGCGCGTCGCCTTTTCAAAATCCAGACCTTTAAGCCTTTCACCGAGACTGACGTGGTCAAGCACGTCAAAATCAAACGTCGGCGGCGTACCCCAGGTACGCACCTCAACGTTATCATCCTCTGAGTCACCGCTCGGAACGCTCTCGTCAGGCAGGTTGGGAAGGCCCGACAGGAACGCATTCAGTGACTCCTGCAGTTCACGAAGTGCTTCCTCTGCCTCAGAACGTTGCTGTTTGAGGTTGTCCACTTCCGCCAGCAGGGGCTGAATATCCTCACCGGCCGCCTTGACTTTGCCGATCGACCTGGAGCGCTTGTTCTGCTCACTCTGCAGCGTTTCGGTTCGAACCTGGAGTTCACGACGGCGCTGTTCCATCTCTTCGAAGGTGGCCTGGTCAAAAGTGAAATTCTTGACAGCGAGCCGACGGGCGATTTCTTCAGTCTGGGTCCGAACACGTTTTGGGTCGAGCATGATTATCCTGTGCTTAGATGGCTGGATTCGATCAATCGCGGTAGAAAAGCAGCATTATACCCACGGAAAACAGCAAGGTCACAGTACGAGACGGCAAAGCCGCAGAAATCCGGGTGCTGGCGCCAGTGGTACTCCAGCCCGCTAAGGAACCTCTGATCAAGTCTATTGACGATTCTGCAAGTGTTGAGAGGCTCAGTGGCAAGGCGCGGTTCGCCGGTCATGGCCGACGCCCTTGCCAAGAATCGTAACGCGGCCAATGAGACTCTCAACACTTGCCCGCAGGGGCTCTCCCTGAAAGCCAGAATCGCCAATAGACCTGATCAGAGGTTCCCTAACGTTTACGGTCACTGCCCTCATTCCGGGCGTCAATCCAGGCCCGCTTCTCGGCGAGCTTGATCTCCAGGCCACGACCGACCGGATGATAGTAACGCCGGTTCCGGATGGCGTCGGGAAGATAGACTTCGCCCGCGGCAAGCGCGTCAGGCTCATCGTGGGCATAGCGATACTCATCGCCATGCCCCAGACTTTTCATCAGGCTGGTGGGGGCGTTGCGCAGATGCACCGGGACGTCATGATCAGGATCCTTGCGGATATCAGCCATGCACTGATTGAAGGCGTTGTAAACCGCGTTGCTCTTCGGCGCCAGCGCCAGATAAACCACTGCCTGAGCCAGTGCAAGCTCTCCCTCGGGCGACCCCAGGCGTTCCTGGGTGTCCCAGGCATCCAGACTCAGTCGCAAAGCCCGGGGATCGGCGTTGCCAATGTCCTCACTGGCGATCCGGACCAGACGCCGGGCCACGTACACCGGATCGCACCCGCCATCCAGCATGCGGCACATCCAGTACAGCGAGGCGTCCGGGTCCGATCCCCGCACCGATTTGTGCAGGGCCGATATCTGATCGTAGAAGACATCGCCGCCCTTATCGAAGCGCCGCAGGCTGGACTGGAGTACCTGCTCCAGCTGACGTTCGCCCAGGGTAAGCCGACCCTGCTCATCGGGCTCGGCCAGATCCGCGCCGACCTCCAGAATATTGAGCGCCCGGCGACCATCGCCACCGGCAGCGCTGGCAATCAGCTCCAGCACCCTGTCCGGTACCTGCAGGCTGCCGGCAAGTCCTTGCGTATCCGTCAGCGCCCGCTGCAGCAAGGCCACCAGATCCGGTTCCTCAAGATTCCTGAGTACATAGACCCGGGTTCGCGACAACAGTGCGCTGTTAAGCTCGAACGAGGGATTTTCGGTGGTAGCACCCACGAAAATAAACGTGCCCTCCTCGATGTGCGGTAAAAAGGCGTCCTGCTGGCTCTTGTTGAAGCGGTGGACCTCGTCCACGAACAACAGCGTGTCGCGACCTTCGGACTGCTTCCGATAGCGGGCGCGCTCAACCACCTCACGGATGTCTTTCACGCCGCTGAGCACGGCCGACAGCGTTTCAAAACTGAGTTCACTCAGGTTGGCCAGCAGGCGGGCAAACGTGGTCTTACCCACCCCTGGCGGCCCCCAGAGAATCATGGAATGAAGCTGGCCCTGCTCGACTGCGCGCCTGAGGGGTTTACCCGGGCCCACAAGATGACCCTGGCCGACATACTCGTCAAGGCTTGCCGGCCGCATTCGGGCAGCCAGCGGCTCAATACCGGCTGACGACTCGAACAATCCGTTCTGCATCAGTTTGCGCCCTGAATCACATCCACGTCATCAGGATACTTGAGGTCGAACGCCGAATTCTCGACCGGCTTGTTCACAATCACATGGTCGAAACTGAGGATACTGCGCTGGTCCAGGGAATCGTGCAATCGCATCTCCTGCAACTCCCCCTTGAAAAAAGTCAACCGCAGGGACACAAACAGTGAATCCGGATTTTTCGGAACCAGGGTGAATTCCGTGGTGTCGGGACCCTGCTTCTCGACACTGACGTCATAGGTCTGCGCAAGGTTGTCGACCTGCCCGCTCAGCAGCAACGCCGGCGTGGATGCCATCTGTTTGTCCATGGGCTGGATCGTGACCTGCTCGAGATCCGGGTCATATACTTTTACAGTCTTGCCGTCTGCGGCGATGAATTGTGATATGGGTTTGGCCGATTCCCAGTAGAACAGGCCCGGGCGCTTTGCCTTAAGATGACCGCGGGACTCCTGGACTTTACCTCCCCGGGCATCCACCACAATCTGGATAAAGTCGGCCTGGTAGGTCCGGTAATCCTTCAGGATCGCAGCCAGCCTGGCCGCTGGTTTCTCGCCGTTCGTGCCGCTCGTGGTCGCTGCCATGGCCGTCACCGATACGGTCACTGCGCAAACGGCCAGCAGCCAGACCCACACTCGGTTGTGGCGCATAATCATTTACTCCTAATCTCGCGGGGGTGGCGGTGCCAGAACTTCCCGGGCACCGTTGTGACCGGCTTCGCTGACGACACCTGAGGCTTCCATAGCCTCTACCAGGTTGGCAGCACGGTTATAACCGATCTTGAATTTGCGTTGCACCGAGGAGATAGACACCCGTCTCCCTTCGGTAACGAATGCGACCGCCTCATCGAACAGGGCATCGCCCTCGCTGTCACCACCATCGGACAGGGTCGGTACACCGGGCAGTTTCTCCCCCTCCGCACCATTGAGCACGTCGTCCACATACACCGGCTCTCCCCTCTCCTTCCAGGCGCTGACCACGCGGTGCACCTCATCATCGTCCACAAAAGCGCCGTGTACCCGAACCGGCAGCCCGGACCCCGGTGGCAGGTACAACATGTCGCCATGACCGAGCAACTGCTCGGCGCCGCCCTGGTCCAGTACTGTGCGCGAATCGATTTTTGAGGAGACCTGGAACGAGATCCGGGTCGGAATATTGGCCTTGACCAGACCGGTAATCACGTCCACCGAGGGTCTCTGTGTGGCGAGAATCAGATGGATACCGGCGGCCCTTGCTTTCTGGGCAATCCGGGCGATGAGTTCCTCCACTTTTTTGCCGACGATCATCATCATGTCGGCAAATTCGTCAATCACCACCACAATAAACGGCAGGGTTTCCAGCTCCGGACGCGACTGTTCTTCGTTGTCGAGGTATTCATCCGGCTTCCACAGCGGATCGAGAATCGGCTCCCCTGCCTGAATGGCATCCTTGACCTTGCGGTTGAAACCGGCCAGGTTGCGCACGCCCAGTGTCGCCATCAGCTTGTAGCGGCGTTCCATCTCGGCGACACACCATCGCAGCGCATTCGCCGCTTCTTTCATATCAGTGACGACCGGTGCCAGCAGATGGGGAATGCCATCATAAATGCTCAGTTCGAGCATTTTCGGATCGACCATGATGAACCGGACTTCTTCAGGCGTAGCCTTTAGCAGCATGCTGAGCAGCATGGCGTTGACGCCAACGGACTTACCCGAACCGGTGGTACCGGCCACCAGCAGGTGAGGCATCTTGGCCAGATTGGCGACCATCGGGTTGCCGCCGATATCATTGCCCAGTGCCAGCGTCAGGGCGGTCCCCGAGTCGGTGAAAACTTTCGCGCCCAGGACTTCGCTGAGGCGGACCATTTCCCGTTCTTCGTTGGGAATCTCGATGCCCACCACCGACTTGCCGGGGATCACTTCCACCACCCGCACACTCAATACCGCCAGTGAGCGCGCCAGATCCTTCGCCAGGTTGGAGATCCGGCTGACCTTGACACCTGCCGCCGGTTTGATTTCGAAGCGGGTAATAACCGGGCCGGGATTCACCTCAACCACTTCAACAGACACGCCAAAATCCGCCAGTTTCTCCTCCAGCATACGGGACATGTGCTCGAGCGATTCTTCGGAATACCCTTTTTTGGTGTGCCGGTCTGGCGGATCCAGCAGCGAAATCGGCGGGATTGTCCGGTCAATATCGTCAAACAATGACGGCTGGGTATCACCTTTGGTGGTCGAATCGGGGTTGCGCTTGAACGGGGATATTTTCACCGACCTGGGCGATGTGGTCGCCTTGCTGTTGGCAGCCGGACGGGCAGCCCTGGACGGAGATCCTCCCGGCGCCGAGATCGGTTCCCAACTCTCCTCAGCTACCGGCTCGCGGGACGAAAAGCTTTCCAGACGCGCGGGATCACCGGTGCTCATACCGAGGCCGTCCAGACCCGGCTCACGCCGATCAGCACCACCGTCTGGCGAGCGGCGGAACAGACCCAGCAGCGACTGCCACCAGGACCGACCTGACTCATCATCGCTGACACGGTCGTTCAACACCGGCGGCTCCTTACGGTCCGGCGCAGGTGGCGTTGGCCTGGCGGCAGGCTCAGGGGACTCCAGCTCCTTGCTCACAGGCTTGTCCGGATCCGGCGAAAACAGCTCTTTCAGCCAGACCAGAGCGACCAGGGTCGCTCTGCCGACCTGGTCCATCAGCCTGAACCATGACAAGCCCCCGGAGACGGTCAGCGCAAACAGGAAGATGGCAACCAGCAACAGGGTAGTCGCCGGGAGATTGAACAGGCGTACCATGGAATCGGACACCGCTCGCCCGAGAATGCCGCCCGAAGACGCCTCCAGACCGAAAATCGAATACAGGGAAAGCAGACTGGTGGCTGACAGCAGAATGAGCAGGAAGCCCCCGAAACGAACCAGGAACAGGGGCCAGTGCAATTCCAGCGGTTCGTTCCGAAGACGGATCAACATCAGGGCGTACCCGGCCACCATCACCGGAAACAGAAAGGAGACGTGACCGAAAAAATCCATCATCAGGCTGGCCAGCCAGGCACCGGTTCGGCCGGCGTAGTTGGCAACACCGGTCTCATGACCAATGCTCGCCCAACCCGGGTCACTGGAACTGAATGTGACCAGCGCCATGGACAGATAGATGCACAGGGCGATCAGTGCGATCACCGCACCTTCACGGGCTCCCTGCGCCATCAGACGACGGAAGCGTAGCTGTTTTTCGCTCAGTTGTGGCGTTTGCTTCGCCTTGCTGGACTCGGCCATGAATGATCAGACTGTTCCGTTGCTGTTCAACCGCATTTACCAGTGCTGCCGGAGCAACTCACTGGCGCTATCAACACCGCAACCGGCCGGGGCGTCAGTCAGACAGCGCCGAGAGACCACGCTGAAGATCCGTTTTCAGGTCCTCAACCGATTCTATCCCGACTGACAGACGAATCAGGCTATCAGTGATACCCGCAGCCGCCTTGTCTTCGGGGGATAACCGTCCATGCGTGGTGGTTCCGGGGTGCGTGATCGTGGTCTTCACATCGCCCAGATTGGCGGTAATTGAGATCATACGTGTGGCGTCAATAAATGACCACGCCTCGCGCTTCCCACCGTGTACGGTAAACGAGAGTACCCCGCCAAAACCACTCTGTTGGCGAGACGCCAGCTGGTGTTGTGGATGGCTCTCCAGACCAGCATAAAAAACCTGTTCCACTTGCGGTTGTCGCTGAAGCCATGTGGCCAACTCTAACGCATTCTCACAATGCGCACGCATACGGATTGGTAAGGTTTCCAGCCCCTTAAGGAAAACCCAGGCGTTGAACGGGCTCATGGTGGGCCCCGCAGACCGGAGAAACCCGTAGACCTCCTGCATGAGATTATCCGGCCCCACCACGACACCGCCAATGCACCGGCCCTGGCCATCGAGATACTTGGTGGCCGAATGGATCACAATATCTGCGCCAAACTCGAATGGACGCTGCAGCACCGGCGTACAGAAGCAGTTGTCGACCACAAACAGGGCGCCCGCCCCCCTGGCCAACGCGGCCAGCGCCGACATATCGGCGACTTCACACAGCGGATTGGACGGAGTTTCGATAAACAGCAGCCTGGTTTCCGGCCGGACGGCTGCCTGCCACTCGTCAAAGCCGGTAAGGCTGACAAACGTGGTGTCGACGCCGAAACGTGCCAGATATTTCTGGAACAGCACATTGGTGGTGCCAAACACCCCCCGCGAGCAGATTACGTGATCGCCGCTCTTCAGCAAGGCCATGCAGGTGCTGAGAATGGCCGCCATGCCCGAGGATGTGGCGACACCCCGCTCACCGCCTTCCATCGCCGCGATTCTCGCTTCAAAGGCCTGCACAGTCGGATTAGTGAACCGGGAGTAAATATTTCCCGGCTCATCGCCGGCGAATCGTGCCGCTGCCTGGGCAGCACTGCCGTAAACAAAACTGGAGGTCGGGAAAATGGCATCACTATGCTCCAGTTGCCCGGTTCTCACCTGCCCTGCCCTGACCGCGAGCGTGTCGACTGACACGCCCTCAAGATCAGACTCGGGGATAGCAAGGTGTTCCTCGCGGCTCAGGGTCATGCTTGTACCTCAGTCTTCGTCGTTATAGAGATCAATGATGGCGTTGTCTTCGTTCTCGCCGGCGTTGATCCTGGCCTGATTGTCATCACTGCGCTGTTGTTCAAGACGGTCGAGATAGGCCCGGTCCACATCACCGGTAATGTAGTCACCATCAAACACCGAACATTCCCAGCGTTCAATCTCAGGGTTCACATCACTGACGCAGGTAATCAGATCTTCCAGATCCTGATAAAGCAACCAGTCTGCACCGATCAGCTCACGGATCTGCTCAATGCTGAGATCATGTGCGATCAACTCGCTGGCGGCAGGCATATCAATCCCGTATACATTGGGGAACCTGACCGGCGGTGCCGCGGAGGCAAAGTAAACCTTGCGGGCCCCGGCATCCCTTGCCATCTGCACAATTTCCTTGCACGTGGTGCCCCGCACAATCGAATCGTCCACCAGCATCACGTTCTTGCCGCGAAATTCCAGATCAATCGGGTTGAGTTTCTGCCGTACTGACTTCTTGCGCAGCTTCTGGCCGGGCATGATAAAAGTTCGGCCAATGTAGCGGTTTTTGATGAATCCTTCACGAAACTTCACCCCCAACCGGTGAGCCATCTGCATCGCGGAGGTCCGGCTGGTGTCCGGAATGGGCATTACAACGTCGATGTCGTGGTCGGGGCACTCCCGCAGCACTTTATCCGCCAGGGTCTCTCCCATACGCAGGCGGGCTTTATAGACCGATACCTTGTCAATAATAGAATCCGGACGAGCAAAATAGACATGCTCAAAAATACAGGGCATCAAATGGGGGTCTTCTGCACACTGCTGCGTATACAGGGTGCCATCTGTTTCAATATAGACGGCTTCACCGGGGGCGATGTCACGCACCAGAGTGAACCCGGCCGCTGACAGCGCGACACTCTCAGAGGCAATCATGTATTCGTTGCCTTCGTCGGTTTTCCGAACGCCATAACAGACGGGACGAATGCCGTTGGGATCGCGGAACCCGACAATGCCATAGCCGGTGATCATCGCAATCACGGCATAGGCACCACGACACCGTTGATGCACTGCGCGAACGGCCGCAAAGATCTCATCCCTGGTCGGATCAAGCTTGCCAAGCTTCTGGAGTTCGTGGGCGAAGACATTCAACAGCACTTCGGAATCGGAGTTGGTGTTGATATGCCGCAAATCGGTCCGGAACAGGTCCCGGCTGAGGTCATCGGCATTGGTGAGATTGCCGTTGTGCGCGAGGGTGATGCCGTAGGGGCTGTTGACATAAAACGGCTGGGCCTCGGCGGAACTCGAACTGCCCGCCGTTGGATAGCGGACATGACCGATCCCTACGTTGCCGACCAACCGCCGCATATGGCGGGTGCGGAATACGTCCCGCACCAGGCCATTGTCCTTTCGCAGAAAAAAACGCTCATCCTGAAAGGTTACAATCCCCGCCGCATCCTGACCCCGGTGCTGTAATACCGTCAACGCGTCATACAGCGTCTGATTGACGTTTGAGGTACTGACTATTCCGACTATTCCACACATGAATGCTGTGTTCTCCAGAATGTAAAACAGAATGTTAGCGGGTTGCCGGTCCCGACTGAGTTGCTGTACCCGTGACCGGGACAGCGGATGCGGCCGGTCCCAGGTAACGACTGAACTCGTCACCCAGCGTACGGCGAGACCAGTCCTCCACTACTGCAAGCCTGTCGATCATAACGGAGGTCCGCCACCAGGTATCGTTTGCCAGTGGCGTATAACGGAGAAAGGCGATTGCCACGATCACCACCACTACCCCTCGCAACAGACCGAACCCCATACCCAGAACCCGGTCTGTTGCGGTCAGGCCAGTCGCCCGTACCAATTGGCTGATCATTGCATTAATGATAGCCCCGACAATAAGTGTACCGAAGAAAAGAATGGCGAAGGCCGCAATCAGACGCACCAACGGCGTTTCGACGGTGTTCTCGAGAAGGGATTGCATCTGGGGATGAAAGGTGCGGGCAATAATAAATGCCCCTACCCAGGAAATCAGCGACAGGGCCTCCTTGATAAACCCACGTTTCAGGCTGATGAGCGTCGACACCGTGATCAGTACGATGATGACCCAGTCTATCCAGATCAGCGTGTTCATGAGTTACCCGTCAACGAAATGAAAGCGCGAATTCTATCAGGAATCGCCCTCACACCAAACCGCTAACCGGCCATAAAAGAGGTTACTGATCGCCCGTGGTTACCAGCCCGTTGACACCAAACTCTGCATCGAGACGTTTTTTTGCCCGTTCGGCCTCAGTCTTCTCGGCAAAGGGGCCAGAGAAGACCCGGGTCAGCGTGGTGTCGCCCCGGACCACTTCCTGAATATGAGAGTCATAACCTTTTTCCTGCACACTGTTGCGCAGACGGACGGCATTGTCGGGGTTGCCGAAACTGCCCAACTGAACCAGCCAGGCACCCTTCAGCGAACCGCTGAATTCCGCTTTCGACTCAGTGGCGGCAGGATCTGGCGCTGGCGATTCGGCAGGCGCCGGGGCCGTACTTCCAGCCGTTGACTGATCCGGTTCGGGTGGTGGGCTGACGGGTGCTGGTTTGTCGGTAGCCTGTTCAGACGTGTCAGAGGTCACCTCCGGAGACACTGTTTTGCCCGGTTCCTCAATGCGATAACCGGTTGACGCAGCCGGCTCGCTGGTCTGGGGCGGCCGTGTATCCACTGCCGGGAACGCCGGCTCTTCGGGAAGGTCAATACGTTTGGACGATCGCTCGGTGTGGGGCTCATCAAACAGCATGGGAACAAAAATCACCGCAAGCGATATCAGCACCAAGGCACCGATCACCCGTTGTTTCAGTCCATCCACGTTACATCTACCCCTGTTTTCCAGTCAGTACCGAAAGAGCGACTGGATTCTGCAATTCAACCACTCACTCATCCCCGGATACTAACTGCCCGACTGGGATAACTCAAAGCACCTTCCTGACTCTGTCCAAAATTTAAAGAACTCCGGTTTGATTAGGGTTTGATTAGGGTTTGATTAGAGGTTCCCTAAAACCTCGAGCGCGCCTGGGCAACCGTATAAAACGAACCGAACACGATAATATGATCGTCGCTCGCAGCCACCGAAAGCACCGTATCAATGGCTTCTGCCACGGTTTCACATACTGTCGGACTGAAGTGAGGCCAGTATCCGGTCAGCCGATCGTTCAGCTCCGTCGCTGAAACGCCTCTCGGCACCCGCAGCCCGCATAGCACCCAGTCATCGACAATGTCCATCATTGCGCCTACCACGCCGACACTGTCTTTGTCGGCCAGGCATCCATAGACCGCCCGGACCCGACCACCTGACGATTTGAGCCTGGCCATGCGTACTGCCAGCCAGCGGGCGGCATGAGGATTATGACCAACATCCACATAAATATCCGGGCGACGCCGCAGAAGCTCGAAGCGACCCGGGACCATGAGTCCCGCCATGGCGGTGGTTATAGCGGTATTGGACAGAGCCGGTGCAAGCATAATTGCTGCAATAACCGCGGCGGCCACACTCTGCACCGGTAAAGAAGTTGGCGGAAGATTCAATGACCGCCCCAGGGCTGGCAGGGTTAACGCTATACCCTCACTCCCTTCGCTGGCCAGATAATCCTTGCCAAACCGTTGCAGCGTCACGCCCTGGGCACGCGCCTGCTGCAACACCGAATCAGGCGGATCCAGATCCGCATATATCGCGGGTTTGCCCGCACGCAGAATGCCGGCCTTTTCAAAACCAATACGTTCCCGATCGGTACCCAGCCAGGCAGTGTGATCAAGATCCACGGAGGTCAGAATGGCCAGGTCAGCATCGAGGACATTGACGGCATCCAGTCGTCCGCCCAGACCTACCTCCAGGATCCAGGTATCAAGCGCAGCTTCTGCCATGACCAGAAACGCCGCCAGGGTACTGAATTCGAAATAGGTCAGCGACACCAGACCGCGCGCCGCCTCGATCTGCTCGAACGCACGGATCAGCGCTTCACTGGTTACATCGGTGCCGTTAATCCGGATGCGCTCATTATACCGATCCAGGTGCGGCGACGTATAAGCACCAACAGTATGGCCAGCCGCCATAAGAAGCGACTCGAGACACGCAACCGTGCTGCCTTTACCATTCGTGCCCGCTATCGTCACGATACGGGCCTCAGGCTTGCGAGGAAACAGCTTGCGTAGCACGATCAGAACCCGGTCCAGACCCAGGTCCATCTCTACAGGATGCAGTGCTTCAAGATAAGCCAGCCAGGACTCCAGTGACGCCCCGGCCGAAGGTGCAGGCTGACGGGGGGCGTCAGCCGGAGGTTTCGATGGCATCGGCGTCCGGCTTCTCGGTGATTTCGACTTCGATGGGCGCCTCCTCAGCCGGTCTGTCCTGACCGGTGAATTTTGCCAGCACAGCCGCAATGCGCGCGCGGAGCTGGTGTCGATGCACAATCATGTCAATCGCCCCATGCTCCAGCAGAAACTCGCTTCGCTGGAATCCCTCCGGAAGCTTTTCCCGGACCGTCTGTTCGATAACCCGGGGACCGGCAAAACCAATCAGTGCATTAGGCTCAGCAATGTTGAGATCCCCAAGCATCGCCAGACTGGCCGAAACGCCGCCGAAAACCGGGTCTGTGAGCACGGAGATATACGGAATACCTTCCTGTTTCATGCGCTCAAGCACAGCCGCTGTTTTCGCCATCTGCATCAATGACAGAATTGCCTCCTGCATGCGGGCGCCGCCGCTGGCAGAGAAACAGACCAGAGGAATACGCTCTGCCAGGCAAATATTGGCGGCCTGGACGAATTTTTCGCCGACCACCTGACCCATGGAACCACCCAGAAAATTGAATTCGAAGGCACAGCCAACCAGAGGCACTCCGACCGAGGAACCACGAATGACTACCAGAGCGTCTTTCTCGCCGGTCGCCTTCTGGTTCTGGGCCAGCCGTTCCTTATAGCGGCGAGTGTCCTTGAATTTCAGTCGATCCCAGGGTTCAAGATCCACTGCGATTTCTTCACGACCATCAGCGTCGAGGAAAATATCCAGCCTGCGCCGGGCGCTCACCCGCATGTGATGATTGCACTTTGGGCAGACCTCAAGGTTCTTGTCCAGCTCCGGTTTGTACAGAAAGGCACTGCACTTCGGACACTTCTTCCAGAGCCCCTCAGGTACGCTGGTACGTTGCTTGGAATCTGAGCGGATCATGCTTGGCATGATCTTGTCGAGCCAATTACTCATGGTTGTCATCCTGTCCTGTGATGAGAGCCGTTCAGACCATTGCGCAGAAGCTTCAGGATGACAGTCCGTCCAGGGCTTCGCGCATTGGATGTAGCAAGTCCGTCAAAGCCCGCTTGAGCTGCGCCGGATCAGTCTGATGTTGAGCTATTGTATTCACCAGAACGCTTCCGACAATTACACCATCGGATACCCGGCCAACGGCTGCCGCGGTGCCGGCATCGCGAATACCGAAGCCAACAGCAACTGGCAGGGCCGTCAGTTCGTGAATGTGCCTGACCTTGCCGGCAACCTCTTCAACGTTAATATTAGATGCCCCGGTCACACCCTTAAAGGAAACATAGTACACATAACCGGATGAGTGCTGGCTGATCGCACGAATCCGCTCATCGGACGTGGTCGGCGCAAGCAGGAAAATGGCGTCCAGGTTGCGGGCGGTGAGCAGTGGCGCGACCTCATCCGCCTCTTCAGGGGGGAGGTCTACCGTCAGGACACCATCCACACCGGATTCTGCCGCCAGATCCGCAAATACCGCCGTTCCCATCGCTTCCATCGGATTAAGATACCCCATCAGCACAATGGGCGTGGTGGTGTTGGTTTCCCGGAACGTCCGAACCATACCCAGCACCTGCCGTAACGACGTGCCGTGCACCAGAGCGCGTTCGCAGGCCGCCTGGATAACCGGGCCGTCCGCCATCGGGTCGGAAAAGGGTACGCCCAACTCAATGATGTCAGCACCAGCCTCGACCAGAGTGTGTAGCAGATCAACCGTCTGATCCGGTGACGGATCACCGGCGGTGATGAAGGGAATCAGCGCCTTCCTGCCCTGCCCTTTCAGGCTTTTTAACACACCCTCAATACGACTCATGCCTGCTCCTCGGTTGCCGGGCACACCAGCGGCGCCTTCTCATAGTAATCGGTCCGGTTAAGGACAATGTTTTTAAAGCTCAATGCCGTCCATCTGGGCGACCGTGTGGATATCCTTGTCGCCGCGACCGGACACGTTGATCACCACAACTTCATCCGGGCCCATACCGGCCGCCAGTTTCATCGCGTACGCTACAGCATGAGCCGTTTCCAGAGCCGGCATTATACCTTCAATCCGGGTCAGTTTGCGGAATCCGTCCAACGCCTCTTCATCAGTCACCGACACATAATTGGCACGACCGATATCCTTCAACCAGCTATGTTCAGGCCCCACGCCCGGGTAATCCAGGCCTGCGCTGACCGAATGGGTTCCGGAAATCTGGCCATTCTCGTCTTCCATCAGGTAGGTGCGATTGCCGTGCAGAACTCCCGGCCGTCCTGCGGACAACGGAGCGGCATGTTGACCTGTCTCGATGCCCAGACCACCGGCTTCAACCCCGTAAAGCTGGACGCTCTCATCGGTCAGAAACGGGTAGAACATGCCAATGGCGTTAGAACCTCCGCCGACACAGGCCACCAGGGCATCCGGCAACTTGCCAGCCTGGTGCAGGGACTGCTCGCGGGTTTCCCGGCCAATAACGGCCTGGAAATCGCGGACCAGTAGCGGATAAGGATGCGGCCCCGCCACAGTACCGATAATGTAAAAGGTGTCGTCCACGTTGGTAACCCAGTCACGCATTGCGTCGTTCATTGCATCCTTCAGGGTTCGGGTACCACTGGTTACCGCATGGACCTGCGCCCCCAGCAGCTTCATCCGGAACACGTTCAGTGACTGGCGCTTCACATCCTCTGCGCCCATGAATACGTGACATTCGAGCCCGAGTCGGGCGCAGACGGTGGCGGTTGCCACACCATGCTGGCCAGCGCCAGTTTCGGCAATAACCCGCTTCTTGCCGAGGAAGTTCGCCAACAGAGCCTGCCCGATGGTGTTATTGATCTTGTGCGCCCCGGTGTGATTGAGGTCTTCACGTTTGAGCCAGATCTGTGCCCCACCGACGACTTTCGTCAGGCGCTCGGCAAAATAGAGCGGACTGGGACGACCCACATAATCGGCCAGGTCCTTGTCGAACTGCGCCTGGAATTGCGGATCCTTTTTCAGTCGCAGGTATTCCCGTTCCAGGGTTTCCAGGGAATCGAACAGGGTTTCGGACACGAAGCGACCGCCGTAATCGCCGAAATGGCCACGGGTATCCGGCAACATGCTCAGCATTTCGTCAGTGAGTTTTATTGACACGATCAACCTCTCTTAGGAATTCATTTAACCGGGAAACGTCTTTCAAACCTTTACGGGGCGGCTGCCCGTCATTCTGACGGTATTCAACGCCCCCACTGACGTCGACCGCCCAGGGTCGCACCTGTTCAATCGCGCGGGCTACGTTATCAGAGTCCAGCCCGCCGGCCAATATCAGCGGCAATGGCCGGTTTGCCGGAATCAGCGACCAGTCAAAACCCTTGCCGGTGCCACCGTAAAGCCGGGGGTCGTATGCGTCCACCAGCAGACCGGAAGCCGCCCGATAGCGCTCAAAGGCCTGTTGAACGTCGTTGTTGTCACGCACTCTCACCGCCTTGATCCATCGACACCCGAACTGCTCACAGAACTCCGGTGTCTCGTCACCATGGAACTGAAGAATATCCAGGGGCACCGACGATCGTATCTTGTTGACCTCGGCGACAGACGGGTTAACGAACAGCCCCACAATCGAGACGAATGCCGGTACCGAGCGCGCAATCGTCTCCGCCGCCCGGATCGTGACGGCGCGCGGACTAGGCTCATAAAACACCAGACCGATCGCGTCGGCGCCCGCTGACGCAGCAGCCAGGGCGTCCTCGACACCGCCGATTCCACAGATTTTTGTACGTGTTCTCATGGCAATCCGTTCACATCCAGAATGAGTGCCAACCGGTCAGTGGTGAAACCACGGCCGCGCAAAACCGGGGCCCGGCTCACTGGCGGGAATCCCGAAATCGGATGGATAACCCACGTCAACCAGATAAAGTCCGTTTGGCGGAGCCGTCACAGCGGCCCTTTTACGATCCCGGGCGGCAAGTATCTCATGAATCCAGGGTTCGGGTCGCTTACCACAACCGACCGCCATCAGCGAACCAGCCAGATTCCTGACCATATGATGCAAAAAGGCGTTGGCCTGTGTATCAATGACGACGTAGTCACCATGACGACTGACGCGTATGGACTCCACTCTCCGGAATGGCGTCCGGGACTGGCAGCCGGCGGCACGAAAGGCGCTGAAATCATGCTCGCCCACCAGTACCTGTGCTGCCCGATGCATGACCTCGGCGTCCAGTTCCCGGTAGGTCCAGGATACCTGATCACGGAGTATACCGGGCCGGACGGGATGGTTATAAATCAGATACCGGTAACGCCGGTATAGCGCCGAAAAACGGGCATGGAAGTGGTCAGGCACTCGACCGGCCCAGTGAACGGAAACCGATTCCGGAAGTGACGTATTGATTCCCATTACCCAGGAGCGACGGGTACGCAGGGCGGGCGTATCAAAATGTACCACCTGATAACTGGCATGAACGCCAGCATCGGTGCGACCGGCACAGACCAGGTCGACCGGGTGATTGGCGACGCTTGCGGTTGCCCGCGCAAGCGCTCCCTGCACAGAGGGGATACCCGACTTCTGGTATTGCCAACCATGATAGGCAGATCCGTCGTATTCAAATACGAGCGCAACCCGACCGTTGCCAATGGCCTGATCTACGGAAAGCTCTGGCTGATTCTGAAACAAGATTGCATCCGGTTGGTTAAGGAAGCCTGTTTATCGTGCCAGCGCCCGACCCTACAAGAACAAAACGCCGGTAACCTTTTGGTTAACGGCGTCTGGGTGCCATGCGGGCACACACGCTGATCCCGGATTATATACGATCAGGGCAGGTTTTTGAGCAGGTCCTGCGCTTCAGCTTTCTGCTCGTCACTACCCTCGATTGACACTTCCTCCAGAATATCCCGGGCGCCATCCGAATCACCCATTTCAACGTAGGCGCGGGCAAGATCCAGCTTGGTCGCCGCTTCGTCGGTACCCGACAGGAAGTCGAAGTCGTCCTCTTCGCCCAATTCAGACTCGTCCGGCTCCGGAGCAGCCGATGACGGCTTCGACACGTCGTCCGCGGGCGATGGCTCAGCGTCAACCACCGGCACCTCGTCATCCTCTGTCCGGTCAGTCTCCACAGACCCGTCTGTTGACAACGTATCTTCCAGCCCCAGTTCCTCGTCAAGCGAGAGACTGTCGCTGTCAGCATCCTTGTCCGCGTCCTTGTCCGCCACCTCTTCCATCAGCGCAAGATCCTCATCCGATACGTCCAGCTCCAGATCATCCAGATCATCTTCCGTACCCAACCCGGCCTCTTCCTCGCTATCTTCGCCGGCAACCTTCTCCAACTCGGCATCCAGTTCGTCGAGGAATGACTCGTCCAGCACACCGTCTTCTGTGGTGGTGAGGTCGTCGTCCTCCAGGGAAGGCAGCTCTTCATCAGCGGTATCGCCAATATCAGAGCCGTCACCGGTTTCCGCTTTGTCGCCTGTCTCCCGGCTATCTACGCCAGCATCGTCCAACTCCAGGGACGCAAACTCATCATCCAGCTCCAGCGGCTCTTCTGTTTCTGTGTCCTCAAGCTCCAGTTCTGTGTCCTCAAGCTCCAGCGAGAGCAACTCATCCTCTTCATCTGAGGCGTCCACCTCAAAGTCGATTCCAAAATCATCGTTATCGTCCAGACCGGTCTTGCTCTGAGGGCCGTCGTCATCTTCTCCGGCGGATTCCTCCAGTCCTGACAGATCAAATTCAATCGGTCGGTCCCCCGAATCATCGTGGTCTTCCGGCTCCGCCGCATGAGCCGCATGAGGCGGGATGACATCGTGGCCTTCATCTTTTTCCTCGATGCCACTATCACCTTCATCCTCGCGGCTCAAATCATCGAATGCGCCGTCGAACTGATCGTCATCCTCTGTTTTCGACTCTCTCAGGCTGTCCTGCTCACCAAACACCAGTTCGTCGTCCGCCTCAGCGGTCCCCGTCTGAGTGCCTGACGAATCTGACCGCAACTGCGATTCAAGGTCATCAATACTGGGCATGGACTCCGCCTCGTCCAGACGACTCCGCAGCGCCGATGCTTCGGCAGTCGCGTCATCGTCCTGAAGCGCGTCCAGTTCACGAAACTGCTTGTCAAATGACTCGCGATCCTGAAGATCAGCGTATACCGCCAGAAGTTTCAGCCGCAGATCAGTGCGACTGGGTTCGCGGGAGATCGCCGTTTCCAGAGTCTGTGCCGCCTGATCCAGACGGTCATAGGCAATGTAGGCATCGGCTTCGGACAGCGGATCACTCTCCTGGCCAGCCTCAGCGCCCGGTTGTTCAGGCTCTTCAAGGTCGAGATCAAATCCACCGGATTCGCCGTCAGATTCCCGGTTCAACTCATCGTAGAACGCCTTGTCCCGGTTAGCGTTACGACGCGCAAGGGCGAGCAACATCAAAAGCAGAAGCACCAGCCCGCCGCCCAGAGCCAGCTGGTACAGCGGGTTATTGACAATCAGGTCGATGATGGTCGCAGGAAAGCTTTTGTCGGCAACCTGCGTTACTGGTTCCGGCTTATCTTCCGGGGCGGCTGGCGCGGCTGCTTTCTCGGGTCTGGTCTGTGACTCGTCGCTGGCTTCAGCAGAGCCTGGCTGCCCGGACGTTGTCGCCGGAGAAACGCTGTGGTCGTTAGCGGCCGTGCCCGTCTTTGCCGACTCATCGGTCACGTCCGGCGTTCCAGTGGCGACCTCACCGACCGTCGTATTCTGGTTGTCTGCGGACTGATCGGCACCGGTCCTTTCCGCTTGAGCAGGTTCATCCGACGCCGCCGCGCCCGCCTTATCGGCCTCAGCGCCGCTGGCTCCAGCGCTGGCTTCCTGATTCTGGAGGTCCGCCAATTGACTGTTTTTCAGCTCGATCAGTCGCTGAAGCGTTTCAACCTGTGATTGCAGATCATCAACACGGGAATTCAGTTCGGTATTGGCCCGACGGGCTTTATCCAGCTCCTCGAGTGCCGCAGCCTTGCCAGCATCAACGCCACCCGCGGAACTGCTTGCGCCACCGGCAGACGCGCCCTCGTCAGCCGCAACCGATGTGTCTTTGCCGGGGGCAATCAGCTTGAGTTCGTCTCCACCGCTGGCCGCCGGCCCGCTGCTGGAACCGGCGGTTCTGGTTGTGGCGTCAGTGGCGTCAACCGGACGGGTTGCTGGCTTCATCGCCTGGTTCTGGGCACGAACCTCCCGGGTCGCCTGTGCCTGGCTCCGCTGACGGATCTGACTGAGCGTCGGTATCCGCAACACCTCACCGCGCTTCAACCGGTTGATGTTGCCATCGATGAACGCATCCGGGTTCAGATCCTGGATCGCCAGCATGGTCTGCTGCTGACTCACCTGGTCATTGGGCCTCACCTGTGTCGCTATGCCCCACAGCGTATCGCTGGTGCCGGTTGGCCCGAAGGTGCCGGCGGACGTCGACCCGGTCGACGGTTGCGCGGTCTGACGTGTAGCGGAAGCCGATGGCCGTGAGCGGGTTCCGGACGCGGGAGTGACACTGCCAGCAGCGGGTGCCTGCACCCGCTGCTCAAGTCCGGACTTTTCGGCGTAAACCGGTGGGTCGACAAGGACAGAATACTCCCGCATCAACCGGCCGCTGGGCCAGGTGACTTCAATCAGGAAATCCAGATACGGCTCGCGGACCGGCTCACGGGAGGTTACGTCAACCACCAGTTGCCCACTCGGGGCTGTTGTAACATTGAATTTGAGCTTGGAAAGGAAAAAATTCCGGGACAGCCCCAGCCTCTTGTAACTCTGCTCGGACGCGAGTTCAACGATGATATTATCCGGGCTGACCCCTTCGGTTTTCAGCAGTGCTATCTCTGCATCCAATGGCTCGTTCAGATAGGACTGAAGTTTGACATCGCCCAACCCCAATGCGTGAACCAAACCGGAGCCAAGTCCACCCGCCACCGCCAGAGCAACCGCAAGCTTGCGTACCTTCATGCTTTTTCCTTTCCAGTCTCCGTTATTCGTTACTGCTTTTTCAAACAGAATCGGACGAGGTTGGATGACTTCCGCCTTTGTTTCGTCATGTACTGCGTTATCGTTTCGCCACTGCCCGGAAATTCATCTGGGCAAGTATTGTTGATAAGTCCAGTTTTATCAATCAATCAGCCACATTCGTTGTACCGTTTCTTTACAAAGTAGACGGAACTTGTTGTAGCCGCGCACACTGCGTCATTACTGGGTTTATCAGGATTCTAGGAGACCGTATGGCTTTCGGCCAGCCTTGAATGGCGGATGGCGGTAACGATTCGGCACTAAAAATAACAGGGGCGGAGACCGTTTTCAGCCTCCGCCCCTGACCCGATAGCAAAAACCGGACGCAGTTGGCATTACGCACCCCGAACCTCACCCGGTCCAGACGCGCTGGTCAGGTTAACGCTCCTGCAGGATGCGCAACATTCGTCTGAGCGGCTCCGCCGCCCCCCACAGCAGCTGGTCCCCGACCGTGAACGCCGATATGTACTCCGGCCCCATGGCGAGTTTGCGAATGCGACCAATCGGCACGCTCAGGGTACCGGTCACCCTCGCGGGTGTAAGCTCAGTGATGGTCGCAGAGCGCTCGTTCGGGATCACCTTTACCCAATCGTTGCCGGCCGCCAGAATCGATTCGATCTCGCTGACCGGGATATCTTTGCGCAATTTGATGGTCAGCGCCTGGCTATGACTCCGCATGGCACCGATGCGTACGCAGATACCATCAATCGGAATCGGCTGATCTGACCGGCCAAGAATCTTGTTGGTCTCGCTCTGGGCCTTCCACTCTTCCTTGCTCTGACCGTTATCCAGTTGCTTGTCGATAAACGGAATCAGGCTGCCGGCCAGCGGCACTTCGAAGTGCCTGGTGGGAAAGCTCTCGGCGCGCATGGTTTCGGTCACCTGGCGATCAATCTGAAGGATCGCCGAGGACGGATCCGCCAACAGGTCAGCGACGCTGCCGTTGAGTGACCCCATCTGATTGAGCAGCTCACGCATGTTCTGAGCACCCGAACCCGAAGCGGCCTGATA
>JASBRL010000126.1 GCA_030149475.1 Marinobacter sp. | reverse complement strand
CCAGCTCAAGGTTCTTATGGACCGGGTTTATGATGACATTGGTGGGGCCTGGCCGAAAGATACCATCAAGGCTCTGGTTGAACAGTTCCCGGATGGGCAGATCTGTATCGAGGAATCCGGTGAGCTGATTGCGGTTGCGTTGACGGTGCTGGTCCAGTACGAACGTTTCAGCAACCCGCATACCTACGACGATCTGATCCTGAAAAATGAAAAAATCCGTCACAACAAGGAGGGCGATTCACTTTACGGTCTCGATGTGTTTATACACCCGGACTATCGCGGGTACCGCCTCGGCCGCCGGCTCTACGAAGCCCGCAAGGAACTGTGCCGGTCAATGAATCTGCGGGCCATTCTCGCCGGTGGCCGGATTCCCAGTTATCACAAGTTTGCCGAGCAGTACTCACCCGCCGAATACATTGAGCGGGTTGATCGCAAGGAAATTTACGACCCGATACTGACGTTCCAGTTGTCCAATGATTTCCAGGTCACCCGACTGATGCACAAGTACCTTCCGGAGGACCAGAAATCACTGGGTTATGCCACACTCCTTGAGTGGAATAACATATTGTACACGCCGCCCTCCGCGGTGCTGAACGTCAAGAAGACCCAGGTTCGCATGGGTGCGGTGCAATGGCAGATGCGTGAATTCACCTCGGTTGAGGAGGTCCTCAAGCAGGTCGAGTATTTTGTCGACGCCCTCTCCGACTATAAAAGCGACTTCGCGTTATTTCCGGAGTTCTTCAACGCCCCGCTGATGGGGCTTACCGACCAGGTCGATCAGACCCGGGCGATTCGCTTCCTGGCCGGGTTCACCGAACAGTTCCGCGACCAGATGTCGGACATGGCGGTGAGTTACAATATCAATATCATCACCGGTTCCATGCCATTGCTGGATAATGACCGGGTGTACAACGTTTCGTACCTCTGCCACCGCGATGGTCGCGTTGATGAACAGCGCAAAATTCATATCACCCCCCACGAACGTCGCGACTGGGTACTGGAAGGCGGTAATCAGTTTGAGGTGTTTGAGACGGACGCAGGCCGTGTGGCCATCATGATTTGCTACGACATCGAGTTTCCGGAGCTGGGGCGCCTGGCGGCCGAACAGGGAGTTGACATTGTCTGTGTGCCCTTCTGGACCGACACCAAGAACAGTTACCTGAGAGTGCGGCATTGTGCCCAGGCACGGGCGATCGAGAATGAGTGTTATGTAGTCATAACCGGCAGCGTCGGGAACCTGCCGAAAGTCGAAAACCTGGACGTCCAATATGCCCAGTCCTCCGTATTCTCACCCTCAGACTTTTCGTTTCCCCATGATGCCGTGATGGCCGAAACGACGCCCAACACTGAAATGATCATGTTCTCGGACATGGACCTGGAAAAATTGAAAGTGGTGCGCAACGAGGGCTCGGTGACAAACCTGAAGAACCGCCGGACGGACTTGTACGAAGTGCGCGAAATATCGCTGAATAATGGCCGGTAATGTTACGAAGGCATTTTTGGTACGGAGATTTTGGTAGGGTGAGTATAAGACTAAAAGCATTGCAAACTGAAAGCATTGCTAAAGTGCGCCTGAATAACTATTGTCTTTTGATCAGCGCACCCCTACCTGAACAACACCCGTGTTCGGGTATATCGCCACGGAACGGACCATGCTGAAACAGATAGCTTCCAGAAATGAACCGCTGCCCGATCTGACTGCAAATTTTCAGGTCAGGCGCGGCCTTTTTCGCAAAGAGCGCATCGTTGCCTCGTTGTTTGATTTTGATCAGTACGGTTGCGTTATCAAAACGGACAAGATCTTTAACCCGGGCGATAACCTGACGCTGACGCTGGTAATGGAAATGCCCTTTGAGGATATTCGCGTGGAGAGCCTGAGCGGGCTGGTCACCGAACGTCAGAAACATTGCAGCAACTTCTTCTACTCTATTGATTTTATTGGAAATGACACTCAGATCCGAGCGACGGCTTCCGATAAACTTGATCGCATACAGGCGGTGTTGATGAAAAAGTTGACGCTGCGTTCCCGTCGTAACCGGCCCTCCTCGTCGTCCGCAAGTCAGAGCGCCTGAACCAGAACGAACGCAATCGTACATTAGTGAAGGAGAGCCAGATATGGCCAAGAAAGACAAGCCAAGCGTTGACAAAATTGTCAGGAAAGTAAACAAGGAATTTGAGAAAACGTCGTCGCAAATCGAAAACCTGATCAATGATGCACTGAAACAGTTCGACTCGCTGCAGAACCAGATTCAGGAACCGGTCCGGAAATTAGTCAGCGAACTTGATGGCCTGCGTGAACGTGAAATGAAACGGTTCAACGAGGAACTGGAACGGCGGCGAGCCGACTTCCATGAGTTGCAGGAGACGGTGTTGGAGCGACTTGGGCTGGCCACCAGAGAGGCCAGGAAAGACAGTGAGGAAATAACACCTGAACCCGCCAGGACAACGACAAAGGCGAAAACACCAGGCCGGGCACCGTCTGGCAAGACCGCGAAAGCCGCTGCCAAACCGGCTTCCGCCGAAAAATCCGCGGCAAAAACCAGGCCAGCCAGTAAAAAAACCGCGGGCACGAGGAGAGCAACTGCTGACAAGCCAGCCAGTAAGGCCGACCTGACGCGGGTGAAGGGCGTCGGTCCGGCAACGGCTAAAAAGATGAAGGAGATGGGCATTACTTCCATTGACCAGATTGCCAACCCCACCCCGGAAGAGCAGGAAAAGCTCAAGACATTTGCCAAAATGAAAGGATTCAACGATTGGTCGGGTGAAGCCAAGAAGCTACTCTGATGCAAACGACCGAACAGCCAGTCCTCCGGGATATTGTTCTGGTTGGCGGCGGACACAGCCATGTCGGAGTACTCCGGCGATTTGCCATGCACCCGGTGCCCGGAGTCCGTCTGACTCTGGTGTGCCGGGACACCCATACACCCTATTCAGGCATGCTGCCGGGCTACATCGCCGGGCACTATGACTACGATGATGTTCACATCGATCTGAGCAATCTCGCCGAGTTCGCGGGCGCCCGCTTCTACCGCGATGAAGTGAGTGGTCTGGACCGCGCCCGGCAGCAGGTTCTTTGCAAAACGCGGCCTGATGTTCCCTATGATCTGTTATCGATCAATATCGGCTCATCACCTCAGGTGAATGACGTGGCCGGCGCCGGAGATTTCTCGGTGCCCGTCAAACCGATCACCGGTTTCAATAGCCGATGGCTGGCCCTGCTGGCGCGCATCGAGCACCATCCCGGACCCTTGACGATTGCGGTGGTCGGCGCGGGCGCAGGTGGCGTTGAACTCACGCTTGCCATGCAGTTCCGGCTCCGACACGAACTCAAGGCCCGCGGGCGTGATCCGGGCGAGCTGTCCTTTCATCTGTTTGATGCGGCCGACGACCTGCTTCCAACCCACAACGAAAAAGTCCGTGGGACCTTCCGGCAGCGTCTGATCAAGCGCGGCGTCAACCTGCACTTTGGCTCACCAGTGGCCTCCGTGGAGGCCAACAGGCTGATTACCGAATCCGGCGAGTCGCTGGCGGTGGATGAGGTGCTCTGGGTGACTCGTGCTGGCGGGCCTGCGTGGTTGGCAGAGACCGGCCTGGCACTGGACACGGGCGGCTTTATCCGCACCCGGGATACCCTGCAGACGGAAAGTGACGACCGTATTTTCGCCGCCGGTGATATCGCCAACGTCACCGCGCACCCCCGCGAGAAAGCCGGCGTGTTCGCCGTTCGTCAGGGCCCTCCGCTGGCCGAGAACCTCCGCCTGGCGGCGCTGGGCCGTGATCCGAAGCCCTTCAAGCCACAAAAAACCTGGCTCGCGCTAATCAGTACAGGCGATAAGTACGCCGTTGCCTCCAAAGGCGATTTTTTCCTCAAGGGCCGACTGGTCTGGCAGTGGAAGAACTGGATTGATCGCCGGTTCATGAGCCGCTTCAACCGGTTGCCGGCGATGGATGAGAACACGACTCCGCCGGATACGTCCGCTGCACAAAACCCGGAGGACGCCTCCCAGGCAATATCCGCCGTGGCCATGCGCTGCGGAGGCTGCGGTGCCAAGGTAGGCAGCACCGTCCTGTCCCGGGCGCTGTCATCGCTTCAGCCGCTGGACCGTGATGACGTGCTCGTGGGACTGCACGCGCCCGACGATGCGGCCGTTCTGCGAGTGCCTCCGGGCAAGGCGGTTGTCCATACCGTGGATTTCTTCCGGGCGTTTATCGACGACCCGTACACGTTTGGCCGCGTCGCTGCCAATCACAGCCTGGGTGACATCTTTGCCATGGGCGCCGAGGCCCAGAGTGCGACCGCCGTTGCCACGGTGCCCTATGGCATCGAGTCGAAAGTGGAGGACGTGGTGTTCCAGATGATGACCGGCGCCGTGGAAGTGCTCAACCAGGCTGGCTGCGCACTGGTCGGCGGTCACACCGGCGAAGGCCGGGAGCTGGCGCTCGGTTTTGCCATCAATGGCCTGATTGATCCTGACGAAATTATGAGCAAGGGCAATCTCAGGGCCGGCGATGCGCTGATTCTGACCAAACCCATCGGCACAGGCACCCTGTTCGCCGCTCACGCGAAACTGGCCGCCCGCGGACGATGGATAGACGCCGCCCTGGCCTCCATGACCCAGTCCAATAAGGCAGGGGCCGAATGTCTGCGTCGCTATGGCGTGACCGCCTGTACCGATGTGACCGGGTTCGGGCTGCTGGGCCATCTGGTTGAAATGACACGGCCTTCTGAGGTTGACGCCGAACTGGATCTCAGCGCCCTGCCGATTCTTCCGGGTGCCGAGGAAACGTCGGCTGCCGGTATTCTCAGCTCACTGCAGCCGGCCAACATCCGCCTCAGACGGGGAATCCGCAATCAGGCTGACTGGGTCAGCCACCCGCGCTATCCGCTGATATTTGACCCTCAGACGGCCGGCGGCCTGCTGGCCAGCATGCCGATGGAGAAGGCGCAGGCCTGCGTGGCCGAACTCAGAGAGCTTGGCTATCCCCACGCCGCGATTATCGGGCGAGTCCTGGCTCAGGGCGAGTCAATAGAACCGGTCACGCTGAAGGCATAATCCACGACCCGTATCAACGCAGCCTGCTCGGCGGCGGGGACAAAGTGCTCCGCCTGCCGGGACACTCCTTGCCGCAGGCTTTCGAGGAATTCAGGCGACGTTTCCGCCCGGCGCAGACAGCTCGCCAGATCCGCCTCGTCGCCCACCCTGAAATAGCCGGGATAGTCGTTACCCAGAAGTCCCCGGTTGCCGGCGATGTCCGAGGCCAGCACTGGCAAACCCGACCGGCAGGCTTCAGATACCACATTGGCCCCACCTTCCATGACTGAACTGATGACCATCAGCCTTGCCCGGCTCATCAGGTCCTGGACTGCCCCCTGGTCAATTTCTCCAAGCCATTGATAGCGTTTGTTGCGAGCGGCTTCTTTCTCTGCGCGGCGCGCCCACTCATCGTCGTGAGCACGCCCCGCCTGAACGATGCGGATACATGACTCGGCGGGCAGCAGGCGGGCCGCGAACGCCGTGCGCAAAGAATCCTTTTCGCTGCGCAGATGGCCGACCACACATACTTCAAAACAATCCGGTAGCGGGGTCTGTCGCGGCTTCGGTTCCGCTGCTGATTGCAGTACCGTCATCAGTTTTTCGTGATAATGGGCCGGAAGATCATCGGCAACGTCCGGATGCAACCCGACCAGCACGTCAGCCAACTCAATACAATGGTCGGTCTGGTCAGGATGACTCTGGCGAAACTGGTAGAGATCAGTACCCGTCAGGACAACCACCAGGGGCCGACCCGGAAAGCGTTGCTTGAAGAACGCAGACGCGTCACGGCTGCGCCAGGCATGGAGCGCGATCATTACATCAGCAGGTTCGCCCTGGTAATGAGTCAATACCGTGACCCGGTGACCTGCCTCTTCCAGCAAACCGGACCAGCGTTCCGCAGTAGCGCGATTGCCTGCCTTCGAGCCTGGCGGCGCGGGTGTCATCAGAATTATATGCATGCTCGTATTATGGCGAAAAATTCACTCAACATATATCCGTGTTGCGTCCGGTTAATTTGTTATTCTACGGTGCGCCCGGGTCCGTACAGGGCATGACGCTGTTTCAGCTGTTAGTCCAAACTACGATTGTCAACGTATGCGTCTGAGGAAACTTCCTTAACGGCCTGTTTTGCAAAGACCTGTCCGCTTGTGAACGCATGGGCCAGCAACCAGGAGACTGCTTAATTTTTCGGGGCTTACCACGTATCCTGGGCGCAGGTTACCGTTCGCTCTGAAAGTGGTCGAGAAATTCGCACAATCCAATACAGGGACTCATCCATGATCCACCGTTATCTTCGAAACATCGCACTGACTCTGTGCCTGTTCTCGGCGTCGGCGACGCCTGTACTTGCGGAAACATTCGTGTTCACCGCCATCCCGGACCAGGACCAGACCAAACTCGTTGAGCGCTTCCAGGGCGTTGCCGACTATCTTTCCAGGCAGCTTGGCGTGGACGTGCGGTATATACCGGTCAAGTCCTACGCAGCGGCCATATCAGCGTTCCGTAACAATCAGGTGCAACTGGCCTGGTTTGGTGGTCTGTCCGGGGTTCAGGCGCGGCGGCTGGTTCCCGGATCCGAAGCCCTGGCCCAGGGTATCGAGGATGCGGCGTTCAAGACGTACTTTATTGCCAACAAGGCAACCGGGCTTGAGCCCATGGATCACCTCGGCGAAGGTCTCAAGGGCAAGACCTTCACATTCGGCTCCAAAGGTTCCACCTCAGGGAGGCTCATGCCGGAATTTTACCTTCGTAAAGCGTTCAATGAGGCGCCGGACCAGATTTTTTCCCGGGTCGGATACAGCGGCAATCACACCCGCACCCTGCGGCTGGTTGAATCCGGCACCTATCAGGTGGGCGCGCTGAACTTTCAGGTGTGGCAGAAGGAGCTGAAAGACGGCAACATCGACACCGATAACGTCAGGGTGATCTGGAAAACACCAACCTACCCTGACTATCAGTGGACCATCCGCGGTGATGTCGATGAGCGTTTTGGCAAGGGCTTCAAGGACAGGGTCCAGAAAGCACTGCTTGACCTGAACGACCCCAGGTTGCTGGAAAGTTTTCCGCGATCCGGCTTCATTCCGGTCTCCAACGATGCCTATGAACCCATCCGTAAAGTGGCTGAGAAGATCGGTATTCTCGATTAATGGCCACCATAAAGTTGGCCGGTGTAACGGCCTCATTCGCCGGGCAGCGGGTTCTTGGCCCGCTGTCCCTGACCGTAGAGCCCGGGGAGCGCCTGGCCCTGGTGGGACGCAGTGGTGCGGGTAAAACCACTCTGCTTCGGCTGATTTATGATCAATCGCCGGACCTGTTCGCGATGGTTCCCCAGGAGCTGGGCCTGGTAAGGGCGTTGCCGGTATTCCACAACGTGTTCATGGGGCGTCTTGACCAGCACTCAACATGGTACAATCTGGTCACGCTTGTGAAGCCGTTTCGGCGGGACCGGGACGAAATCCATCCGTTGCTCAGAAAACTGGGTATCGAAGAGAAGCAATGGTCTGCAGTCGCAAGCCTCTCCGGTGGTCAGCGCCAGCGAGTCGCACTCGCCCGCGCGGTATACCGGAATGCGGCGGTGCTGCTGGCAGACGAGCCTGTCTCAGCGCTGGACGGGCCACTCGCCCACGTGGTCATGAGCCTGCTGACGGAGTCCTTCGAAACCAGCGTGGTGGCCTTACATGATGTCGAACTGGCTCTGCGCTACAGCACACGAATCGTTGGTATTCAGAATGGTCAGATCGCCCTTGATGCGCCGACCCGGACCCTGAACGAAACCGATATCACGCCGCTTTACTGAGCCCACTATGCCCACCCTGTCCCCCACCGTTCGCACCAGCCTGCTGTTTGTAGCGGTTGCGGTCGTGTGCCTGTTTTTGAGGGTCGGCAACGATTCTGACGAAATCCTCCAAAAAGCGCATTAACCATCTGTTTTACAAGCCTTAAATTAACTATTTCATCACGTGCAGACGATGCGTTACCTGCTGTATTCCCACACCCAGTAGCCAAAAGCCGTGGCACATAAAAGCCATGTGCCAATAACGACTGCGGCCGCAACGTGGCTGATCGGCTTGATTGCCACTTTAGCTGCTTTCGAGCGACTTGCTTCTATCACATTCGATGGCGTCAGCTTGATGACAAGGACGATGCCCAGCGGGACCAAGATAATGTCGTCAAGATAGCCCAGGATCGGCATGAAGTCCGGAATGAGATCAATTGGACTCATGGCGTACGCTGCGATTGCGAGCAGCCGAACGACTATGGGGGGTATTCGGGTCTCGCGCCACAAAATAACCGTCAGCGCATCATGCTGAATGCGTTTTGCCGCAGCTCGCAGCCTGCCAAAGATCACGGTAGACATCTAACTACTCCTTGCGCGATTGGCATCACTCGCAACTCTCAGGGATGATCAGGCCGAGACAATAGCGGGCTATTTAGCCAGGCTTGTTTGTAGTTGTTTCAACTGACCCTGGAGGACAGCTTTTTCCTGCAGTAATTCGCGATTCTGATCGTTGAGGAACTGGTTTCGGTCGTCAGCCGCTGCCACGCGCTCTCTGAGGTCGGAGATCCGCTGCTGGCAGGCCGCGAGATGTTTTTCAGAATCCGTTAGGGCCGCACCAAGCTTCTCCCTGTGTTCGGCGTCGCTATCTCGCTCCAGCTGGAGGCGGTCGACTGTCGCTTCCAGCGTTTCTGTTCGCGTTGCCCATTGTGTTATGACGGCCTGGCTCGCGTGCAATTTTTCTTTCAAGTTTTCAGCGTGATCCTGACTGGCCTCATAGCGCTGGTTTATTTGGTCGCGATGTTGTCTCAGCGTGTCGCGGTCCTGTTCGCTGGAACGGAGCTGCTGCGTCAGCTGATCCACCTGACCCTCCAGCCCTGACTGGGTCCTGTGGAACTGGTCCCGTTCATGACGGCGATCCTCGGCAATCTCCTGCTGGTAGTGCTCGAAATGGCTGCGGATATCGCGGTTTTCCTGCTTCATCTCTTGGACGGTTGCAGTGGTCTCACTGAGTTTCTCCTGACTTGCCTCCAGTTTGGACGTGAGTGAGGCCGCCCGGAGCTGTTCCTGTTGAAGAGCGTGGGCCTGGGCATCGCTTTCGTTGCGAAGCGCTTCATTGGCCTTCTCCAGCCCGCAGCGTTGCTCTTCCAGTGACTCGCACCGCTGCCGCACCTCTTCCAGCTCGGTGCGCCATTGCTGTTCCAGCGTCTGGTGCGCTTCGCGCTCCTGCGTAATACGTTCATCGGCCGCGTATTGAGCTCGCTCATGCAGGGCTTTCACGGCGGCCACCAAGTCAGCCGGGAGTCCGTTCAGATCCGCTGCGGCTTCGCTGCCTGATTTCCAACGTTTCAGCATTGGCCCGAGAGTGCTGCGACTGCCGGTACCGAGTTCCGATCGCACCCGGTCGACAGTGGGCTCGTCACCGCGTTGGCGGACGCGTTGCGCAGCGTTGGCGACATCCTGGTAAGTAATTCCGGCGCGGGCCATGACATGCCTCATTTTATCATATAACGTGATATGTAATATTACATTATTTATTCGATAATTAACAAAATTTATTTAAGATGCCTAACGCACGTTAAAGCGCGTTAACGTGCGTTAGTGTGTGGTCTGTTCTATCCTGCTCCTGTAACGCCGGTACATCAGCGGCTCTTGAAAGCACGCCTCGAATTGGAGCGGTCATGGATCCAAAACCCACCGTCAAGTCCACATTACGTAACGCGGAAAAGACCGTATTAGCCGATACGGCTAATCGGTACATCCACATGGCCACCACCGACAACACGCGGCGGACCTACCGTGCGGCCATTCGCAGCTTTGAGCGCTGGGGTGGACGTCTCCCGACACAGCCGGCGACCCTTGCGGCCTATCTGTCCGATCAGGCAGACGCGCTTAATCCTCGCACGCTGGATGTTTACCTGACGGCCCTGGGGCGCTGGCACCAGACTCAGGGATTGCGTGATCCCGCTCGAGACCCCGGCGTGCGCAAAACGTTGGAAGGGATTCGTCGCGCCCATGGTCGGCCGAAACGGCAAGCCCGGGCGCTGCGCCTCGAACACATTGCGGCCTTCCTGGAAACACTCCAGCAACAGCCTGACTCGCTCAAGAAGCATCGTGACTGGGCCCTGCTGCAGGTCGGTTTTTTTGGGGCGTTTCGCCGCAGTGAATTGGTAGCGATTGAGGTGAAGCACTTGTCGTGGGAGCCGGAAGGGCTGGTGGTGACCCTGCCGCGCTCTAAAACAGACCCTCACGGTGAAGGCCTGAAGCGGGCCCTGCCTCGGGGCAACGAGCTGGTCTGCCCGGTCAGCGCCCTCGAAACCTGGCTAGAGCATGCCGGCATTCACGAAGGCCCCGTCTTCCGCGCCGTCAACCGCTGGGATCGGTTGCAATCCCAGGCCCTTTCAGGCGGGTCGGTGAACCGAATCCTGAAAGCGCTTGGGGAAACCTGCGGCCTGGACTTCGTGCCGACCCTGAGCAGTCACAGCTTCCGGCGCGGTCTATCCACCGCCGCCGCGCGGGAAAAGGTCGACTTTGCGCAGATCAAGCGCCAGGGTGGCTGGAAGCATGAAGGGACGGTGCGGGGCTACATCGAGGAAGGACAGCAATTTACGGACAACGCCGCAAACACCTTACTGACCAAAGTCGCCAGGTTGATCCGGGACACCGACTAATGGTGAGTGTGGTCGCGGCTGGCTACGCTGCCCGGAAGCACTCAGAATACGATGAACAGGTATCTGTAGTGGCTCACAAAGCTAATCTGTTGGGCCCGCAATTATCCTGAGCAGTGGGACCACATTGGGTGAGAAAGGGCGCCCGGTTGGGCCCAGATTAGCTACGAACCGACCAACCCCTGACCGTCATACTCGACGGTTCCGCAAGGCAGCTGTTCCCGCACCTGCACCACCTGGTCCGTCGTCCAGTTGAGCGACGCTGCAAGCCGCTTAAGAGTGACAGGACGACCCTGGACCAGCTCACGCAATAGCGCCACATGAAGCGTGGCCTCCGCTTCTCCGGTCAGGCCCAGCCGATTCACGATTTCTCGCATATCATTCACGGGGCCTTGCCTTATCCCGCGCAGCAGGATAGTTGTTTGACATCCTTGGTAAACGTTTGAGCGCACAGCTTCAAACCTTCTACCATCGTCAGGTACGGGAACAGCTCATCGGCAATCTCGTTGACGGTCATGCGGGCGCGTAGCGCCATCACCGCGGTCTGGATCAGTTCGCCGGCCTCACCCGCCACGGATTGCACACCCAGTAACAGCCCGCTTTCACGTTCCGCGACCATTTTAATGAAGCCTCCGGTATCAAAGTTGACCAGGGCCCGTGGCACATTGTCGAGGGTCAGGGTACGGCTGTCGGTGACGTAGCCACTTGCCTCGGCGTCGGCCTCGGATAAACCGACGGTTGCAATCTGTGGCTCGGTAAAGACCACCTCCGGCATGGCGCTGAGATCCAGGCGGGCATCGCCGCCGGTCATATTGATCGCGGCCCGGCTACCACCCGCGGCCGCCACATAAACAAACTGGGGCTGATTGGTACAGTCGCCGGAAGCGTAAATGCCCGGCACCCGGGTCTCGAGTTGCTCATTGACGATAACGGACCCGCGATCAGTCTCGACGCCGATAGACTCCAGGTTCAGCCTGTCTGTGTTCGGTGTGCGTCCCACGGCCACCAGCAGCTGATCGGCCCGCAGTTCCCCGGCGTTCGTGTCGAGCACGAATTCCTCGTTGGTATAACTGATCTGGCTCGCCTGGGTGTCATTCAGAACCTTGACACCCTCGGTTTTGAACGCGGTTTGAATGGCCTCGTCAACAGCCGGGTCCTGCCGGGATAACAGTCGACTGCGCGCCAGGATGGTCACCTCGCTGCCCAGTCGGGCAAACGCCTGTGCCAGCTCCACTGCCACGACGGATGCCCCAATGACAATTAGTCGATCCGGAATGGTGTCACTGGCCAGTGCCGTGGTGGACGTCCAGTACGGCGTATCGGACAGGCCCGGAACCGGGGGGATGGTAGGCCGCGCACCGGTACCAATGAGCGCTCTGTCAAAGCGTACCTCGCGTTCCGTACCATCAGGTGTAGTAACCTGCACTGTATTGGCATCGATAAAACGGGCCTCACCCCGCAGGACAGTGATCGCCGGATTGTCTTCGAGAATCCCCTCATATTTTGCGTGACGAAGTTCATCAACCCGGGCCTGTTGCTGGGCCAGCAACCGGGGCCGGTCAATGGTCGGCTCGACTGCTGCAATGCCCTCGTCGAACGGACTGCGGCGGCGCAGATGGGCCACGTGAGCGGCGCGGATCATGATTTTCGAGGGCACACAGCCGATATTGACGCAGGTGCCACCGATGGTGCCACGCTCGATCAGCGTTACCCGGGCTCCGCGTTCCGCCGACTTCAAAGCGGCGGCCATGGCAGCTCCGCCACTGCCAATCACGGCAATGTGCAGATCGTTATCACTCATAAACACTACTCCTGTTTCGCCCCGGACTGTTTCAGTGTGGACGGGTAGCCCGCGTTGGTCGTGGCTTGAGTTATTGCGTCGACAGAGGTTTTGTCATCGTCGAAAGTAACCGTCGCATCACGTTCCTCATAGCGGACCTGGACAGAACTCACCCCATCAACTCTCTTGAGAGCGGCTTTGACGGTGATCGGGCAAGCCGAACAAGTCATTCCGGGAACCGACAAGGTCACCGTCTTTTGCGCCGCCAAGGCAGGCAGGCTGAACAGCGCAAACAGTACGGCAGTGATCAGGGACTTTCTCATGGTGTATGGCCTCTCAGTAAAATAGCGGTAAGACGAAAGGGAATGCCAACGCGATCAGTACGAACAGCGCGACGATCCAGAAGGTGATCTTGTAAGCGGTGCGCACTTGCGGTACTGCGCAGACCTCGCCCGGATCGCAATCCTGTGCAGGCCGGTATATCCGACGCCAGGCAAAGACCATCGCCACCAGAGCAGCACCAATGAACCACGGCCGGTAGGGCTCCAGAGCGGCAAGGTTACCGATCCAGGCACCGGAAACACCAAGGGTGATCAGAACCAGGGGGCCAAGACAGCAGGCCGATGCGAGCACTGCTGCGACCCCGCCTGCGATTAACGACCCGCGACCGGATTTGGGCTCTGCTTTCAACTCTGACATTACGACGGTTCCTTTCACGGCTCTGCTGATTACCTCCAAAATACTTCCGTAGCCGGCTACGGAGTCAAGCTCTTCACTCTTATAGAATGCTCAGCACTCTTGACCCCGTACCGTGGTACGGGCACTAATGTGAGCTGAGAGTTCGTGAGGTGAGGATTCCGCCATGACTGACATGACCATTGGCAAAGTGGCTGACGTGGTGGGTGTCGGTGTCGAGACGATTCGTTTTTACGAACGCCGCAAGCTCATCGAGCAGCCACCACGTCCCAGGGAAGGTGGCTATCGTATTTACTCGGACACCACGGTAAAGCGACTGCATTTTATTCGTCGAGCGCAAGAGCTGGGCTTCTCACTGCGTGAGATCGCTGAGCTGCTCGCGTTGCGTGATGCCGAAAGCAACCAGGCAGACGCAAGTGATGTACGCCAGCGGGCGATGGCAAAGCTGCACGACGTAGACCAGAAAATTGACCAGTTACGGCGAATCCGCCAGGGGCTGGCGGCACTTGTGGACTGTTGTCCCGGACAGGGGCCGTTGCAGTGTTGTTCCATATTTGACGCCCTGGAGCAGAATGCGGGGCCTACAGGCGGGCCGATCATAAGTGAGGAGACAGACATGCAGACAATCAGGCTTTCAATCGGCGGCATGCACTGCGGTGGGTGCGAGGAAATTGTTCGTCATGTTCTCGAACAGCAAACCGGCGTCAAGGGGTGTTCCGTCTCCCATGAAAGCGGTGAAGCCCGGGTGGCAGTTGACGAATCAAGGATTTCGGACGAACAACTTGCGGAGGCTGTGCGTGGTGCGGGGTACTCCGCAAACATCATGAACACGACAGAATAACCCCTTGGAATTCTCGGCGGCCTTGCCTCTGGCCGCCGGCCTCGGGTTACTGGCCTTCGTTGAGCCTTGGTCTGCGGGTAGGGGCCGGGCCGAAAGTTTCGGGAATAAATCCCGGCCCGGTGACGCCTTTGGCTTCAGAGATCGTTTTCGACCGGTGCTTTGTTGGCAAGAGGTCTTGCCAGCACATGAGTCCGGCCGAACTTCTTTTAGCCTTTGGAGTTTGTAATATGCGTCCACCGATCCCCCATGCCATCACATCATTCGTCGCCGCAACCCTGCTCAGTGTCAGTGTGCCCGTGAGCGCGGCGGAAAACACCCGCTTTGAGCGCGGCAGCGAGGTGTACAACCAGCAGTGCGCTGCCTGCCATCAGGCTCAGGGTCAAGGCATACCGGGGTCGTTTCCCCCGCAAAAAAACCACACCGCTCAAATGTACAATGCCACTGACGGTATCGGTGGCCGCCGCTATCTGGGGCATGTGCTGCAGTACGGCCTGACCGGCCCCATCAAAGTCGACGGCACAAGCTACAACGGCAACATGCCGGCCTGGGGCGGTGCGCTCACTAGCCAGCAAATGGCGGATGTCCTGAATTACGTGCTGACGGCGTTCGGCAATGAAAAGCGGATTGCTGGTGAGTTTCAGCCCTACACTCCTGAAGACATCGAAGCGATTGCGGGTAAGGACCTGTCCGGCAAGGATGTTTACCAGCTGCGGCAGACCCTGCTGGGCCAATCGCCTGAGCAGTCGCGGAACAAAGCCACTCCCGTGCGGTCGGCGCCCGAACTAAGCCTGGAAAAGTCCATTCGCGACCCTCTGTATGTGGCGGTCCAGAACAGCGGCATCGTGAAAGTCCTACCCTCAAAACAGGCCTGGCCCGGCGTCGCGGGCGCTCACTACGATGCCCTGAGTCCTGATGGTTCCCGGCTGATGGTGTCCGGCTTCAAAACCGGCAATGTCTACGTTTTGAATACCGCCAGCGGTGAGGTGATGGCCAGCGTGCCGATCGGTGAGGTGGCCCAGGGCGTAAAAATCTCACCGGATGGCCGTTACGGCCTCGCCGTGGCGCCGACCCAGGGCGACGTTGCGGTGATCGATATGAATACCCTTGAACTGGTCAGGAAAATTCCAGTGGGCAAGGTACCCCACAACCTCGTTTACAGCGCCGACGGCACACTCGCCTACGTCACGCTGCAGGGCGAAGGCGCGCTGGCGGTAGTGGATATGCGGGCTCTGGAAAAACAGCGTCAGATCCCCACTCCGGGTCTCAAGACGCCTCACAACATTGACATCAGCGCCAACGGTCAACGGCTATGGCTGCGCGACTTTACCGGCAACGTGGGGGTACTGGACCTGGCTAGCGAAACCATGCTGAAAACTTTTAAAGTGGGTAGTGGCCATGGCGGCATCGACGTGGTGCCTGGCGAGCAATACGTCGCAACCGGTGCGATTTCTGCGTCCGTGGTCACTATAATCGACTCCGAGAGCCTTAAAATTGTCAAAAATGTCGACGTGGGCGTTGGCCCCCACGGCGTTCGGGCAAGCCGCGATGGCCAGTTCATTTACGCGTCGGTCACGGCGGATAACCACATTGCCGTTATTGATACCCAGTCCCTCGAGGTGGTCCGCCGGGAGCCAGTTGGAGGCCAGTTCCCCTTCTGGCTCGCAGTACCGGGCAATCCATAAAAAAGTCGGGAATAAAAGGCGATCCGGTGACGCCCTCCAGTAAAGTAACCATAAATAGGTAGCGGGCAGCCCCATGCGCAGCACTGGAAGCAGGCAGCAATTCGACACCCTGGTACGGCCCTGGCGCTACCGCCTGTACGGTGTTGCGCAACGCCAGGCCCCCTCACAGGAAATGGCGGAGGACTGGACCCAGGAGACCTTGCTCCGGGCCTGGCGGGACTTTGACCAACTGGACGATCACGTGGCGGCCTACGCCTGGCTGCTAAGGATTCTCAACCGGGTGGTCGCCGATGACTATCGGCGGGATGGGCGCCGGCAGCAACTGGCTCCGGTGCTGACCACCGGTGACGCGGTGTTGAATGGGTATCCCTGCAGTGCCCCGGGCCCCTTCGATCAGGTCCTGAAAAACCAGAGCGATGCGCAGGTCATGGCTGCGGTTCACGCCCTGCCGGACAGCTTTCGGCAGGTCATTCTGTTGCGGGACTTTGAGGAGCTGAGCTATCAGGACATCGCACAAATTTTGGATCTGGCACCGGGGACGGTCATGAGTCGCCTGTCACGCGCGCGGCGCCTGCTCGCTAAGCGACTGATCAAGGCAAACCCGAGCGCCCTGGCTACCAGCCACACAAAATACACATCGGTGAATCCTCATGAGTGATCTCAAAAACACAAACACCCACGAATGGTCCGACCTGCACGCCGAAATCCAGGATTGGCTGGCGGGCTATGCGGATGGTGAGTTGGATGAGCATCACACCGCCCTGGTCGAGGCCCATCTTGCTGGATGCAAGACCTGCCAACACGATGTCGAACGTCAGCGGATTCTTTCCGAACGACTGCAGATGATACCCACTCCGGGACTGTCCGCCGATTTTGACGGGCGGCTCGATATCGCCCTTGCAAACGCCCCCGCTGGTGGCAAGCGCCCATCCGGTCGTCGCCGCATGACGAATCTGAAACGCTGGCTGAGCAGCCTTCGCCCGTCGGTTGTAATTGGCAGTGGCGGTTGGGCCGTTGCCCTGGTACTGGCAGCGGTACTGCTGATGCCCAGCGTGACGCCGGATAATATCAACAGGATTCCTATGGTTAGTGACGTGCTGAACGATTATCAGCGTGTCGCCCTTGAGGAACTGCCTATCCAGGCCGGCAGCTCGGAAGTATCTCCGCCATTGCCGTGGGCAAACAGCCGGGTGCTGGCAACCTGGATGACCCGAGTGGGGGGCGAGCCTGCCCAGGCGTACGCCATACGCCAGGACAACAGCCTAGTCATCCAGTATCGTATCTCGGAGCGCGTGTTCTTCCGGAATCCGGATGTGCGACAGGCGGTGGCCCGAGCCGGCGACTTTCGTACCCGGGCCGATCAGTTGGAGGTGCTCGGGTTACCCATGGAGGACTCGGGACTGCTGGTGGTTGCGCCAGCCGGGAATATGCCGGCGGTGAGCGAATCCACGACGGGGGCCTCCTGACACGCTGTCAATGGTGATTGTTTGACCATGATCTACTACACTGAATCAAAATCAGGTTTGTCACGAATTCATGGCACCGATGACCACCGTCTGCAAGTGTTCTGAGCAAACATCAACGAGGGAAAACCATGTCTGTTTTCGATGCGTCTTCAACGTCCCAACGTACACCCGAAAGTTCTTTACCGATAAGTCGCCGGCGCCTGCTGCTGGGCTCTGCCGGCGCCATGGCCTCCGTCAGCCTACTGGGGCTGAGCCCCCTTGCCAGGTCGGAGGAACCCAAAACGCTGCCCGATTACGTGCGCTGGAAAAACGCCAATGACGTGATCGTGCACAGCGCCAACACCATCGAAACCGAGCGCGGCGCCATTGGCAGTGGTGTGGTGACGAACAGTGACAAACTGTATGTCCGTAACAACCTGCCAGCCCCCAATGCTGATATTGTGGCGGACCGGAACGCTTGGAAAATCACGTTGGAAGGCGTCAATTCGCCCCAGACCCTGACCCTGGGTGAGCTGAAAAAAATGGGTGTTGAGACGGTAACCACCGTTCTGCAATGCTCGGGCAACGGGCGAGCCTACTTTGAGCACGGCCCGGGCGGAACCCAATGGGGCACCGGCGCGGCAGGCTGCCTGGTGTGGACCGGCGTACCGCTGCGTGACGTTGTGGCCCGGCTCGGCGGAGTAAAGCCGGACATGAACTACATCACCAGCACCGGCGGCGAAACCTTGCCTGCAGGGTTGGACCCGAAAACCATTATGGTGGAGCGCTCCGTTCCGGTGAGGGCACTGGATCAGGCGCTGCTGGCCTGGCAAATGAATGATGAGCCCGTGCCGCTGGCTCATGGCGGCCCACTGCGCATGGTCATTCCGGGTTATTTTGGGGTCAATAACGTGAAATACGTGGACCGAGTCGCGTTTACCGAGGGGCAGTCGGACGCCAAGATCCAGGCCTCAGGCTATCGCATTCGTCCCATTGGCGAAAAAGGCGCGCCCGGTCAGCCGTCGATGTGGGAGATGCCGGTCAAATCCTGGGTCACCGCCCCGCTGACAACGGCCAGCAAGGGCAGGAATCTGATTTACGGCGTCGCATTCGGCGGCATCAATGCCGTTAACCAGGTGGAGGTGTCGGCCGACGGTGGCGAGACCTGGAAGAGTGCCCGTTTCCTGGGTCCGGACATGGGGCGCTACGCCTGGCGACCGTTTGTGGTGGCGATGGATCTGAGCGCCGGCGACCATCGAATCGTTAGCCGCGCGACGGACACCGAGGGCAACACCCAGCCGCCCACACGCACCGAGAATGAGCGCGGTTACGGCAACGCCAGTTGGAAAGACCATGGCGTGACCGTCACCGTTTCCTGAGTGTATTAACCCTGTGGTGGTCCGTTGGTCGGGCCGCCTGTTCCCTTGATTGAATCAGGATTTTCCATGTCATTACGCACACTGTTGTTGACAATCTTTGCCCTCGCCACTGGCCCTGTATTGGCGGATGAGCAGCTCGAACTGGGTAAGAAAGTGTTCCTGGAGCAGGCACAACCATCCTGCACGGTTTGCCATACGCTGAACGATGCCGGTTCCGCCGGTGAGATCGGCCCCAATCTTGACCAGCTCAAGCCCTCGGCGGAGCAGGTCAGCAACGCGGTGAAGAGTGGCGTTGGCATCATGCCGGCCTTCGGTGACTCACTGTCAGAGCAGCAGATCAGTGCCGTGGCGAAGTACATTGAATCGGTCACCCGAAAATAGTCCTCCCGCATGCCGGATGACTCACCGCTATGGGTCAGGGTTCATCCTGTGCCACTCAGCTGAGAACCCTTGACCCTGTATCGGGGTACGGGTGTTAATCTGTGGCCTAATTCACGTACGACAGAGTAGTTCCTTGGAATTTTCAGTTGCTTTGCCTCTGGCCGTCGGCCTCGGGCTACTGGCCTTTATTGAGCCCTGTTCCGTAGGCAGTCACTTATTGTTCATCCGTTACCTCAAGGGTTTATCACAGCGGATGAAGATTGCTCACACACTGCTTTTTGCCCTGACACGGGCCTCTTTGATGGCCGTGCTTGGTGTGGTTGCCGTCTTCGTTGGAACCGCCTTCACCGGGCTGCAGCAAGGCCTGTGGGCTGTGCTCGGGAGTCTCTATGTCTTGGTCGGGCTGCTGTACCTGGGCGGTGGTACATCCTGGTTTATTGCGCTGGTGAACCGTTTTTTGCCACGCATCACCCGCATCCCCGGGGGGCCCGCGTTAGGGCTGGTGTTTGGTTTGAACGTGCCGGCCTGCGCGGCTCCCTTGCTTGCGGTGCTGCTCGGCGACGCCGCTGCCCGGGGCGCAACGGATGGCGCTGTTATCTTCGGTGCGTCAACCCTGATGGTGTTCGGGCTGGCGTTTTCCGCACCTCTGCTGTTCATTGTTTTTACCGCCCGCGGTCGTCGCTGGCTTGAACACCTCACGCGGCTTGTGGGACGCATGCCACGATGGACCGGTGCCATAATGGTCGTGCTGGGCCTCTGGACCTTTTGGCTGGCGCTGGCTTAGGCCTTAAGACCAAGTACATCCTCCCTGTTTTGACAGCTTTCCCTGTTTAACCTGTTTGATATTCCTCAATCACTTGACTCCGTATCCTGGTACGGGGCCTACCCTTGAAACATGACCTCATTTCATCAAGGGGATGCATCATGAATACGGCAGTGACAACCGCTGACGACGATACCCAGCCCTGGAGTCTGGAATCCACGGCGGACCCCGACATTCAGCGGGTCAAGGCTCATATCGGTGGACTGCACTGCTCGCTGTGTACGGGCACGATTGAAAGCGCGCTGGGCAAGAAATCCGGCGTGCGTCGGGTCGCGGTGAGCCTGACCCATGAACAGGCACTGGTGGAGTTCGACGCCCGCCAGAACAGCGCCGAGGCCCTGATGGGTACCTTGCAGCAGATCGGCTATACCCTGAGCGACCCGCGCAAGGTGGAACCGTTCGAGCGCCAGGAGCGGGCGCTGGCTGTCGAGCGCAATCGGTTTGTTGTCGCCCTGGCCATGAGCCTGGCAGCGGTCGGATTGATTGTCGATTTTACCTCTGCCTGGACCCTGGGGCTTTCCGCGCTGGTTTACGTCAGCCTGGTCCTGTTTGGCTTTGCGGTGCTGCGCGGCCAGGGCATGACCGCCGCGCTCACTGGCAGTGGCCTATTGGCGGCGGGTGGCTTGGGGTTTCTCGCACTGCGCACCGGCGGCGTGCTGGCTGGCTATGAGCCACTGGTGGTTGGCGCGCTGGCGCTGGGTATGGTGTTTGGTGTGGCACGGCAAATGCTGAACATGGCCTTCCAGGCATTGCGCCGTGGCATCCTCAACCAGCACGTACTGGTGGAAATCGGCGCCTTCGCCGGGCTGACCGGGGGCGCCATCGGCCTGATCGCATCGCCCGAAGCTTATCCCACGGCGGCGTTTTTCGCCGTCTCCGTCATGGTACTGACCTATCATCTGTTCTCCGAATGGCTGTCGCTGATCGTCAAGACCCGAAGCTCGCAATCGGTCAAGCGGTTGCTGGACCTGCAGCCGGAGACGGCGCGCGTCGTCACCGAGGACGGTGAGCGTGACATGCTCGCAGACCAGGTTGAGATTGGTATGCGGGTACGTATTAGGCCTGGAGAACGCGTTCCCCTGGACGGCGAGGTGGTTGAAGGCGGTTCGGCCGTGGACGAGTCCCTGATCACGGGCGAGCCGCTACCGGTGGAGAAAACCACTGGCGATACCGTCGTGGGCGGCGCCATCAACGGCTCCGGCACCCTTCTTCTGCAGGTAACGGCCATCGGCAGCGAAAGCTTTCTCCAGCAAGTGATCAGCAGCATTGAGGATGCGCGTGCACTCAAGCCGGGATTGCTACACCTGGTGGATCGCGTACTGCGGATCTATACGCCGGCCGTGCTGATCATATCGGCCCTCGCCTTTGGCTTCTGGTCGGTCGGTCCCGTACTGATTGGCGGCGAGCCGGCCCTCGAACGAGCCGTTTTTGCCGCCCTGACCGTGCTGGTCATGGGTTACCCTTGCGCCGTGGGCATCTCAGCACCCCTATCCATCGTACGTGGCGCAGGAGAAGCCGCGGACAAGGGCGTACTGATGCGCACCGGCGAGGCTTTTCAGGCCCTGCGCAAAGTGAACAAGGTGGTGTTCGACAAGACCGGCACTCTCACCGAGGGCCGTCCCGCTGTACGCTCTCTGTACAGTGTGGATGGCAACGACGATGCGCTGCTGGCGCTGGCTGCAGCCGTGGAGTCGGTCTCGGAGCACCCGCTGGGGCGGGCCGTCGTTGAAGCGGCACTTGAAAGAAATGTGGACTTCCCCGAGATCGCCGATTTTCAGGCGGAATCCGGTCGTGGTGTCACCGCGCAGGTGAACGGCAAGCAGGTACTGGTGGGCAGCCCGCGTTTTGCCGAAGCGGCCGGCGTGGAAATGACATCCGTTGCCGATGCCGTGGAAGCGGACGAGGCCCAGGGCAGTACGGTAATCGTGGTGGCCCGCGATGGCACTTTGTTGGGCACCATAGCACTCGGTGACGCTCTGCGACCCGATGCCGCCGACACCATAGCCAGCTTGCAGTCGATGGGCATCCGCACCGCCCTGTTGACGGGCGATAACGAACGCACCGCCCGCCACATCGCGCAACAGGCCGGTATTGATGAGGTGCATGCCGGCGTGCTGCCCGAACAGAAAGCGGACCGGCTGCGAACCATGCAGCAAAGCCAGCGGGTCGCCATGGTGGGCGACGGCATCAATGACGCCCCCGCCCTGATGCAGGCGGACGTGGGTATTGCCATGGGTGGCGGCACGGACATCGCCATTGACGCCGCCGACATTATCATCCTCAACAGCCGGGTGGACGCCGTGGTGACGGCAATAGACATCAGCCGTTGGGGCTATCGCAAAATGCTCCAGAACGTCAGCCTGGCCTTTTTGTTCAACGGTATCGGCATTCCGCTGGCCAGCACGGGGCTGATTTACCCGGTCTGGGCGATGGTGGCTATGGCAGCCAGCGTGACAGCCATTTTCATTAATTCACTGTGGCAACGCCCGGCCCTGTTTTTCGACACGGTCGCGAGTGTGAATAATTGACCAACTCGTTTGTAAGCTGCCCCCTGAAAAGAGGATTCGTCATGTTTAAAAAAGGGTTCCTGATGTTAGCGGCGTTGGCATTCAGCGTTGCCGCGCTGGCCGCCGACAAACACTACGTATTGGGCGTGGACGGCCTGGCCTGTCCCTTCTGTGCCTATGGCATTGATAAACGTCTGAATAAAGTGGATGGCGTCACCGGCGTGGAGGTGGACGTCGGAAAAAGTACGGTGCGTGTCACCCTTCAGGAAGGCAGGACTTTCTCTGAGGAGCGGGCACGTCAGGCTGTCGAGGAGGCCGGCTTCACGCTGCGCTCCTACTCAGAGGCCGAAGGTGAAACGGGAGGCAGCGATGCGAAATAACAACCAGTCAATCGGCTTGCCCCTGCTGGTCGGTGCCCTGGTACTGACCGGTGTGCCTTCGGCACAAGCCGCACCCAACACCTTTAACACGGCTCTGCCCGTGCCCCAGGGTGAAACCATCTGGCGGGAGCAACTGGTCTCGCGGGAGCGTTCCGACGGTGGCCCCTTGGATCGTGAGGTCTCGGTCCAGGCTCCGGGCAGCGTACTCGGTTATGGCATTACCTCGAAGCTCGCGGTGTTCGGCGTTGTCCCTTACTTTTTCAACAAGGAACTGGACGTCACCACGCCCATGGGCCGGATTGAGCGCGATACCGGCGGCATCGGCGACGTCTCGCTGTTCGGGCGTTACAGGAGTTTGAAGTCCAACGGAACGAAAACGTACGGTAAGGACGCTCTCATAGCGGTGTAGGAATGGCCGCCGAGACTGTCAATGTATTCGGTGAGTATTACTCTGGGTGACAATGTCCAACGATCTTGTCCGGGATGACTACCTCCGATAAGATAACGCATATTAGGAGATGGCATGCCTCCTTAAACCGCCACTGCACATTCGCAGTGGCTGATGATGCCTACGCAGGGTCCCGGTTCGGGCGCGTAGGTTATTGCCGTTTCGCCTGTCCGGGTATTGTTTCATGTAATGCTTCAGGACAGGATTTTTACTGATGTACTCCATTCTCGCAATCTGCGCTGGTGCCTCGGGCGGGGCCTTATCCCGCTGGCTACTCGGCCTGCAACTCAACGCCCTGTTTCCCACCATCCCTCCCGGCACGCTGGCCGCAAATCTCTTAGGCGGTTTCTTTATCGGCGTGGCTTTGAGCTTTTTCAGTGCGCAGGGCTCGGTGGCACCGGAGTGGCGACTGTTCATTATCACCGGGTTTCTTGGTGGGTTTACCACCTTTTCAACGTTTTCCGCTGAAATTATTACCTTGTTACAACAGGGGCGGTTTGCCTGGGCAGCCGGCGCGGTGTCCATTCATGTGCTGGGGTCATTACTCATGACGATTCTGGGTATGTTTACGTTCGGTTGGATTCGTAGTCTGTAATAGTCTCTGTCGGACGGCGGTTCCTTATTCAAGCAGAAAAGTTCATAGACATTTCCTTTTTTAGGAGAACTAGGATGAAAGGTTATCAACTGACGTTCTTTACCCAGCAAAACCGCCATCACCGTGGCAAGCACGTTTGTGATTGGCTGATCGACTCTGCCCGGGAGCTGGGTGTGCGCGGCGGGACCGTGCTCGCCGCAACTGAGGGTTTTGGTCATAACGGCAAAATGCACTCCAGCCATTTTTTTGAGCTTGCCGATCAGCCAGAAGAAATCACGATGGTAGTGACTGAGGACGAGGCAGAGCGGCTGCTCAAACGTTTGCTCGCGGACCAGTTGCACATCTTCTATGTGAAGATTCCGGTCGAATTCGGCACCCTTGGAGAGTCGGACTGAATGACTAACGACATCAACGAGGCCGGCGCAGCTGAAAAAGCCACCAGGCCGAAAGGCTGGCTGAATCGAACTGTCGTCGGTGCCGGGATCACCAGCGCACTGGGCGACTTCTGCTAGGTCGCGATGTCCTACCCGGTCGGCGCTATGGCGGATCGCCTCGGCCATCTTCCCATGCTGGTCGGCGGGTATGTGCTGGGAACGCTCACGGCCGTTTTGACAGCACTGGCCTTCTGGCTTTCGGTAGACAGCGTGCCGCTGCTCGTCGTCATCTTCTTCGTCGCTGGCTTGTACGTCACTGTCGAGGAAGCGTTGGAGTCCACGGTGGCAGCCGAAATGGTGCAGGCCGACACCCTGATGATCAGCTATGGTGCGCTGGGGACGGTCAACGGGACGGCCAAGTTCGTCTCCAGCGCCACGATCGGTTTGGTGTGGACCGCAGTCTCGCCGACTCTCGGCTTTGGCTTGGCGGCCCTGCTGATGGCGGCCGGGACATTGGCTATGCTCCGCGTCCGTAATGCGTAGCGTATAGAAACACTTACTATGACAATAAAACTGGTTTCGAACGCCAAGCAATGGGCACGAACCATCAAGCGTGACGTACACGCGGTCTGGCTTTCCGCTCGTGATCCCCGCACCCCGTGGTTCGCAAAGGCGCTTGCGATGGTTGTCGCGGCCTATGCTGTCTCGCCCATCGACTTGATCCCCGACTTCATTCCCGTGCTCGGCTACGTGGATGACATCATCATCGTGCCGCTCGGAATCATGCTGGTCGTGAGGCTTATCCCGCCAGAGGTAATAAGCGAGCACCGAGAAACCGCCGCCAAAGCCACCGAGCGTCCGGTAAGCCGCATGGCAGCGGGGGTATTTATCACCCTATGGATCGTCTGTGCAGCCCTTCTAAGCGCCATCTACTTGTGATTAATTATAAACACCGGGAGGGCGAGTTGTACTTGGCGGATGACGCTGGCCACTGCCCAATTCTGGGGGCCGCGCACGCTCTCCAAGAATTTACCCCGGAGAACACCATCCAGGCCAGCACATACAATGGTGACCGCATAATTGTTGCTCACCTTCGTCCTCCGTTACCCGGCATTGAAGTGTGAGCCATGATAAATTATCCGAGTGTCATACATGACGCTATTGCGCATCTCATTTGAGATACGGTCAAGCTGTGGCCATTAGAAAATGGGTATCCGGATTAATTGGTTGACGATCCCTGTAGGCCCACCGATATCTTAATTTTCCCAGAAGGTTGATAGATCGACACCGAAGTTCTTCTCGGGCTCGGGTAGACCCATGCCGTAGGTCATGGTGGCCTTGCCCAGGAAGGGGGATTCCTTGGTCTGCGGCACCTTCTTCTTGTGCTTGGTGGTGTAGAGCATCCGGGCCCGCATCACCTCGAATGAGTAGCCCCGGCCATCGCGGTTCTTGTCCTTGGCCAGCCGGTTGATCGACTCCGTGAAGGCATTGGTGACTGGGATGTCGTCAATCCAGGCAGCCAGCGCCTGCTCAGCATCTCGCCGGCTGGCACAGTCCCAGATGTGGTAGAACCGCTCCTTGTGCTCGTAGGCTGCCAGGAGCTGGGGGAAGGCCCCCATTCAGGTTTCCATGATGAGACGTTCGCGGTCGGAGACGTCGTGAGCCCGCTTCAGCAAGATCTTCCGGTCACCCTTGAGGGTTCGGCGTTGGTTGGCCTTCAGCTCCTTCCTGAGCCCCTTGCGGACCTTCTCCAGGGCTTCGTTGGCCATACGCACAACATGGAACTTATCGACCACGATGCGGGCCTGTGGCAGCGCCGCCTGGACGGCACGGCGATATGGCTTCCACATGTCCATGCTGACGATCTCGATCTTGTCGCGCTCGGTCATGCTCATGAGCCGCTTCGTCACTGCCTCCTGCTGACGACCGGGCAGCAGGTCTAACAAGGTACGCTCCTCCAGGTTGGTCAGGATGCAGAGGTAGCGGCGGTTCAGGTACAGCTCGTCGATACCTAGGGAAGGTCTGAATAACCGCTGATTTTTGCCGATTTTGGTTTGAGCCGGCAAAAACCGAAGATTCAGACACTATTCTCCCAATGTTCGTGTGTTTTTTGCCCGTTTCCCGCCATTTTGGCGGAAAACAGGCGCACTGGCCCTATGCCAGCAGGTATTTTTCACCAATCAGCAGGTTGCTGAACGCAGCCAGCAAATGCAGACGGTTGGTGTTTTTGGCGAGTCCGCGATAGCGGACCTTGCCGTAACCGAAGACTTGTTTAATGTACCGGAACGGATGCTCCACCTTGGCACGAACACTGGCTTTGATTTCTTCGGCTTTCAGCTTGTCGGCATCCAGTTTCTTCCGAGTCCCAGGCCGTTTGGCGATGAACCAAGAGACGTTTTTGCGATCCTTATGCTCATCCCGCTTCTGAACGCCAAGATAACCGGCATCACCGAACACGCGTTGCTCTTCACCGTGCAACAGCTTACCGGTGGGAACGATGTCATGAACGTTGGCCGCCGTGGTGTCGATGCTGTGAATCAGTCCGAGAGTGTCATCAACGCCGATGTGCATTTTCATGCCGAAGTGCCACTGATTGCCTTTCTTGGTCTGGTGCATTTCCGGATCGCGCTGGCCGCTTTCGTTTTTGGTGGAGCTGGGTGCAGAGATAATAGTGGCATCGACAATGCTGCCTTCACGCAGCATCAGGCCGTTTTTCTCAAGGTGCTTGTTCACTTCTTTGAACAGCACTTTGCCAAGGCCGTGGCGCTCCAGGAAATGGCGGAACTTGAGGATCGTGGTTTCGTCCGGCAAGCGGTCCAGCTTCAGGCCGGCGAACTGACGCATGGATTCGATCTCGTACAAGGCATCCTCCATGGCCGGGTCGCTGAGGTTATAGAACAACTGCATGCAGTGAACGCGGAGCATGGTAGACAGCGGGTAAGGCGGTCGACCAGTCTGGCCTTTGGGGTAATGGCGGGCTACCTTTTTCTCCAGCTGCTTCCAGGGAATCAGCTTGTCCATCCGTTCCAGAAAGATCTCGCGGCGGGTTTTGCGCTTCTTGGTCTGGTACTCGGCTTCGGAGAAGGTGATCTGATCCATGGCGACATTGAATCCTATGCGGTTGACGATGGCCGAATTATCGCTGATTTTGAGACTTATTCAGAGTCTCCTTAGAAATTACGGCAACCGGATTAGCCCAGAATCAGCGGCGTCACCATAGCACCACCCACCAGCAAGGTAATGAACAAACACAATGCCAGCACAAAGGGCTTCACACCCAGGCTCCGAAGGGCTTCAATCCGGGTCTGGAAACCCAGTGCTGCCATGGCCATGGTCATGGCGACCTGCCCTGCAAGCACCAGCCCACCCTGAATCTGGCCAGGTAAATGAAGCACACTATTGAGCCCGACAACCGCCATGAAGCCAAAGGCAAACCAGGGGATCACCAGCTTCTGCGCGCCCTCTCCTGCATCTTCGGCAGCTTCCGCATGAGCGGCACGGTGGCGATTCCAGATTTGCCCGATGACCAATAGGAAGGGCACCAGGAGCATCACCCGAACCAGCTTCACAATCACCGCATTGGTGAGGGCATCCTGGCCCACCGCGCCACCGGCAGCGACCACTTGCGCCACCTCATGCACGGTAGAACCGATGTACACTCCGTACAGACCTTCATCCCAGCCCATCAATGGATAGAGCACGGGATACACGAACATGGCCAGCGTTCCGAACAGCACCACAGTGGCCACCGCCATAGACGTTGCCGCCGGCCGTGACCGGATGGTGCCTTCGGTGGCCAGTACCGCAGCCGCCCCGCAAATAGCACTGCCGGCGCTGGTCAGAATGGCAGTATCCCGATCCAGTTTCAGCCAGCGGGTACCCAGCCAATAACCTGCCGTGGTAATGGTCACTACCACCAAGCTATCCAGCAGCACCACTTTTGGCCCAAGGGCCATCAGTTGCTGCACCGTGAGGGAGAAACCGAACAGGACAATACCGCCTCGCAGCAACCAGCGGGCAGAAAAGCCCAGACCCGGCGCCACGCCCTTTAACCGCTTACCCGCGGCCAGATTACCGAACAGCAGCCCCAGCAACAGGGTAAACACCAGAGGCCCCAGGCCGGTTTGCTGCACTGGCGGCAAGGCGGCAATGCCATAGCCAGCCAGTGTCAGAAACGCACACAATGCCAATCCCCTGAACATCTCTATCTCCGAACTTTTGAATATATGGATATTCTATAGTTTTCAGAGATATCTAAAAAAAGGGTATTTTGCGTTTATTTAATCGATTCTATCGATATAATCCGGCATGACTCTGACCATCCCGGAGCAGGCCTCGCATTGACCTACAATGCCACGGTGAACTGTGAACAAGCGTGATAGGCTGCCCCCAACCTTGCGACCAGAAGGCGATAGACCAGAACCTCCCTAGGTAGCGGGGTGTCTCGAAGCGGTGCGCACTTGCGGTACCTCGCAGACTTCGCCAGGTTGCCGATCCAGGCACCGGAACCCCCCAGGGCGATCAGGGCCAAGGTGCCCAGACAACAGGCCGACGCGAGCAGGCTGCAACCCCGCCTGCGATTAACGACTCGCGACCGGATTGTGACTCGGAATTCAACTCTGATATTGCAATTACACCTTCTACGGCCTTGTTCGATAGGTTAAGCTTGAAGCCGTAGTCAACTACGGAGTCAAGGCAAATGCCGGATGAAATGAACTCATTGACCATCGGGGGGCTGGCTAAGGCGGCGAACGTCTCAGTTGAGACCATCCGCTACTACCAGCGACGTGGGTTAATACCTGAGCCCCAGCGTCCTCTCGGGGGTATTCGACGCTACGGTCCCAGCGATATCGGCAGGTTGAGCTTTGTGAAAACATCGCAGCAGTTAGGCTTCAATCTCGATGAGGTCAGCGACCTGCTCCGACTCGAAGACGGCACCCACTGCCAGGAAGCCAGCACTCTCGCGGAGCGCAAGTTGCACGACGTACGTGGGAAGATCGAAAAGCTACAGCAAATTGAGGCTTTACTGAGCGCCATGGTTGATCGGTGCTGCGCCCAAGAGGGCAATATCTCGTGCCCCTTAATTGCGTCATTACATGAAGGGGTTGGGCGAAAATTTTGTACCTACCCTAGCCAGAGTGGGCCCCCTGCCAAACCTCAGTGACAAAGGGCAACCCCGCAGGCCCTCAGAATGTCCAGTGTGACCAGCAGAGTACGGCGGGGAAGTTTTTGGGCAACAGCCCCAAACAGAGGTGCTATTAGGGCGTAGGCAATCATCTTCAGGGCCAGCGCAATGCCGAGCACCTGGCCCGCACTGCCGCCCGTCAGTCATGGGCCAGCGGCGCCAGCGCCACCGTCGTTAGCCCGGTCCCTGCCAGAGCGATTAGCTGGGCACTAGAAAGGCGTTGGTAGGTGTGAATGATCAGTGGGGGGGGAAAGATGCTCAATGGCCATAGCTCGAATCAGTCTGCGGTGTGGTGTAACGATTCAATAAATCGGGGAACCGGCGATCGATGACCGAATAATCCCGTAACGTAAAGCGAGCGTGGCGTTCACAAAATAACGGGCGGTTCCTTTGGTCTTGACGAATTGCTGCCTACTATAAGCAATGCCCCCCTCAAGAGCGAAAGTACTGTGGGCTAATGCCTTTCACTGGAACCCCATAGCGAAGAACTGCGTATGAGTAGCCTCCATGAAACCGCCTATCCGCGATTGAAGGCGGTGGTCTCGGATCAAGAACTGGCAGAAATTTATACACCCTCTACCCAGGAACGATCCTTTGCCCGAAAGCACGGTCGAACTCCGGCTGCTCGTGGCGCCCTACTCATTCTCCTGAAAACAGTGCAGCGTCTGGGCTACTTTGTCCATCGCAAAGCCGTTCCCCAATCCATTACAACGCACATTCTGGCGTGCGACGACCTTTCACATCTCGCATTGAGCCAGCTCAGGGTCTACGACCGCAATGGCGGCGCCCGTCAGCGGATGCTGGAGACGGTTCGTCAACAGGTGGGCATCAAGGCGTTCACCGTTGAAGGCAAGGCAATTGTACGGGAACTAGCGCGTGAAGCGGCCACCACCAAGCAGGACCTGGCGGACATCATCAATGTGGTGATTGAAGAGCTGGTGCGCCAGCGTTTTGAGTTACCGGGTTTTTCAACGTTGCAACGGACCGCGCGTCAGGCTCGCAGCACGGTCAATACCGGTTACTTTCGGACGCTCAATGTGGGTTTGACAGCGCATCAAAAAAACGAATTTGACCAGTTGCTGCAAGTGCCGGATGATTCCCCTCATACCAGTTGGCATAAGTTGAAACAGGAACCCAAAAAGCCGACCAATACGGAAGTGAAGAAGTATCTTCAGCACCTGGAATGGCTTCAGGGTTGGTGTCAACAATTGCCCGCTGTTGATCACATTCCCGCCGCCAAATATCACCACTTCATACTGGAAGCACGAGCGCTGGGCGCGGCCAACATCAAGGCCATGCAAAGCACCAAACGCTACGCTTTGATGGTTCTGCTGGTCCATGCCCAATTGCGTCGCGCGATGGACGATGCGGTCGACATCTTTGTTCGCAAGATGCGCAACATCAAGACCAAGGCAGAAGCCAACCTGAACCAGTATCACCTGGATCACATGAAACGCATGGACAGGCTGGTGGCTCAACTGCGTGACGTACTGACCGCCGTCCAGGAAGCGCCAACGGACTCCGAGCGAGGTGCCCGAGTGGCGGCTGCCATCCAGAGCGATCCTGATGAATTACTGGCAGAGTGTGAGGAACACATGGCCTATGCTGGCAATAACTTCATCCCGTTCATGCTGCAACCCTACCGCCCGTTACGCCCCCTGTTATTCAATTGCCTTGAACTACTGGATCTGGCGGCAACCAGCCACGATCAATCTTTGATTGAGGCGATTGCGACTCTGAAAAAGCACCGGCACAGCCGTAAGGAATGCCTTGTCCTCAGTAGTCAACCCGTCGACGTGTCCTGGCTACCGGAGCGTTGGCGCCGTTTGGTATTGGGGACCGGGCCAAGCCAGCTGCCCCCCGGGATGGTCTACCGGAAGTATTTCGAGCTGGGCGTACTGACACAGGTGAAGCGTGAACTGATTTCCGGCGATCTCGCGGTCGCGAATAGCGACCAGTACAGTGACTACCGCGATCAGCTGGTGGATTGGAGTGTCTATGATGCCCAGATAGCGGACTACAGTGCGATGATTGATATCGAATCCGACCCAGCCGCTTTTGTGGTACAAGCCCACTCCCGGTTGAGCGAAACGGCCGACCGCATTGACCGTGGCTTCCCGGAGAATGAATACGCCGTCTTCCATGGTGAAGATCTGGTGATCCGGAAGCACCGCCGTAGAGCGCCTCCGGATGGGTTAGCTGAGATTGATAAGCAGTTATCCCAAAATATGCCCGAAAAGAACATTCTCGACATCCTGGTGGAAGCCGAAAAATGGCTGGGCCTCCACAAACGCTTTGGGCCACTTTCCGGATTTGAGGGCAAGCTGGACGACCCCCGTACCCGCTTTGTTTCGACCTTATTTTGCTATGGCTGCAATCTCGGGCCAACTCAGACCGCGCGATCCATCACGACGCTTAATCGCCGGCAGGTGTCCTGGCTCAACCTGCGGCACGTCACCGAAGAGCGCCTGGAGCAGGCGATTGTACAGGTTATCAATGCCTACAACCGCTACCGGCTGCCGCGACACTGGGGAACTGGCCAGCGGGCCGCCGCCGATGGCACAAAATGGAACCTGTACGAACAGAATCTGCTATCGGAATACCACATACGGTACGGTGGCTATGGCGGGGTGGGCTACTACCACGTCTCGGACAAATACATCGCGCTGTTCAGCCACTTCATTCCTTGCGGCGTTTATGAGGCCATTTACATCCTTGATGGACTGATCAAAAACGACTCCGATATCCAGCCTGACACCTTGCATGGCGATACTCAGGCGCAAAGTGCGCCCGTCTTCGGGTTGGCTTACCTGCTGGGTATCAACCTGATGCCCCGCATCCGGAATCTGAAGCAGCTGGTGTTCTACAAGTCTGACAAACGCCAACGGTATGAGCACATCAATGCTTTGTTCAGCGAGACTATCAACTGGAAACTGATTGAAACCCATGTGCCGGACATGCTCCGGGTGGCGCTATCGATTAAGGCTGGAAAAATCGCACCGTCTACGGTACTGCGACGTTTAGGTACCGCAAGCCTCAAGAACAAACTCTACTTTGCTTTCCGGGAACTGGGGAGGGTCGTTCGGACAACCTTTCTTCTGGACTACATTGGCAGCGTGGAGTTGCGGCGAACCATTCATGCGGAGACGAACAAAACGGAAGAGTTCAACCAGTTCGTGAAATGGCTGTTCTTCGGCGGCGAGGGGGTGATCGCCGAGAATATCCGTCACGAGCAACGGAAGGTGATCAAATATAACCACTTGGTGGCCAACCTGGTCATTCTTCACAATGTGGAGTCGATGACGTTAACCCTTAAAGATCTCAAAGAGCGCGGTCATCATATTGATCACGATATTCTCAAAGGGCTGGCCCCATACCGCACGGACCATATCAACCGATTTGGCGATTATACGCTTGATTTTGATCGGCAGGTTTCACCCATGAGCTACAACGCCAAAATAATTTAAATACAATAGGTTAAGGCAAATTTTGGAGGATTGCGTCAGAATCGTTGCCGACCCTCTTTTTTGCGGATATGGCCGTTACCACGGCCAATCCCTGGCGTGATCTCGGTCGATTTTTCTGGGGAGTTGCCACTCCTGATTTTTTCAGTACAAGCGGCCTGTGGACGGCAATCATTCGTACCCTGGCCTTCGCGTTCACCGGCGTCGCACTGGGCAGCGTAAGCGGCTTTCTGCTGGCGCTGATCTATCGGCACCGGTTAGTCAAAACTTTCTGTGCGTTTATCCGGGCTATTCACGAGTTGTTCTGGGCCCTGATATTTCTGCAGTTCTTCGGATTTCACCCGCTGACCGGCGTGTTGGCTATAGCCATTCCCTACGCAGGCATATTTGCCAAGGTCTATTCTGAAATTCTCGACGAGGCCGACCCCGCGCCACGGACGCTACTGCATTCCCGGACAGGCGTGGTGTCAAGCTTTCTTTATGCTCGTATTCCAGACTGCTGGGACCAGCTACGCACTTACACCGCCTACCGTCTTGAATGCGGCCTTCGCTCGAGCGCCATACTCGGCTTTGTGGGACTGCCGACCATCGGTTTTCATCTGGAAGCGACATTTTCTCAGGGATTTTACTCCCAGGCCGGGGCACTACTGATTCTCTTCTACCTCATTATTGCCACTATTCCACTGTGGGTGCGCCCCAGGGTACTTCCACTCTACGTTCTGGCCGCGCCGTTTTTTCTGGGTGACGGTCTGCCGATTGTCTGGGGCAATGTGGTCCGTTTCTTCACCGAAGACATCGTGCCGGCGCCGATCCGTCATCATGAGGGATTTTCCGCACTGATGGCCTGGGGCCGGGATCTGTTGGTAAATGATGCGCTTCCGGGTATCTGGAACACCGTGATACTTACGCAGATCGCGCTGGTGGCCACCGGGCTGCTGGCTCTGCTGCTGTTCCCGCTGATTTCAGAACACTTCGGTGGCCGCGTCCGACGGACATCCGGCCACGTTTTCCTGGTGATCATGAGATCAACGCCGGAGTACATTCTTGCCTATGTTCTGCTGCAACTCTGGGGACCTTCGATGCTCCCGGCCGTCGTTGCGTTGGCGCTCCACAACGGCGGCATCATTGGCCACCTGATCGGGCGTCAGAGCACTGGTATCCGTCTAAGGCCCGACGCCCCGGTCGGCATCAACCGTTATGCCTACGAACTGGTCCCCCGGGTCTATCGTTCATTCCTTGCGTTTCTCTTCTATCGTTGGGAAATCATAATGCGGGAGACAGCCATTCTGGGCATTCTGGGTGTGTCAACGCTGGGCTTCTACATTGACAGTGCGATTCAGAATATCCGCTTCGATCGGGCACTGGTGCTTATTCTCATTACCGCCTGTCTCAATATCGGCATTGATGCCCTTTCGCGGTTCATCCGCAGCCGGCTGGCCTTACAGACCATGCCCACCTGTTGACGCCCGCCGGTGAACACCTGCTGATAACAACCTGGCTGGTCGGCTTCCGGTGAGTTCCCGTATCCGTGTTTCGCCTGGTTAATTCGCTGAACTGCTTCGCGTCGCTGACACAGGCTCAGTCCAGTCCTTGCCAAGTTGAACGGGCTCTGCCTTGGGGTTATCCACAGGGACGCCGGTAACCTCGGGCTTGCCAAACGAACCGTCGTCCTGACGCGCCATCGAGCCAACGTCCACCGAGACTATCTGGTAACGCCGCCCGCTCAGGTCAACCTGTGAGCGATGGGTCAGGTCAAAAATAAACCGGCAGTAATCCAGTTTGAGCTGCATCAGTTCCTGCTCAGCGCGATTGATCTTTCTCAGGAGAACCTTGTGAACACTGTCTGCGTATTGCATATACGATTTGTCCGTTAAGCGTTCGGAGTGCTCGATTTTACACTTAAGGAAGCGCTGATCAATTCCCTGAGGAACCGCTGGAGCAACTTCCCCCTGTGAACAGAAGCCCGACAGGCTGAACGAAAGACAGGCTGAACGAAAGTCCGGCTGTCACTGGAAAGCTCGCTACGCCGGGGGCAGTCTGTATCGACGCTGAAAACTGGCGGTTCAGCCTCTGCATGCCATTCAGGCTGCGAGAAAGAGAGTGTCTTCCGCGTTACGGTTTTCCGGGGTTACGCAGAACCGGCAGTCCGTGCAAGAATAGCGGGCTTTTAAAGCCTTTCATGTGAATTACAGGAAGCGACGGTGCAGCCCGATATCTCAATACAGAATCTCAGCAAGGTCTATTCAGGGGGGTTCCAGGCCCTGAAGTCGATCAATCTTGACATACAGCATGGTGAGATTTTTGCTCTGCTGGGGCCGAATGGCGCGGGCAAGACCACACTGATCAGCATTATCTGCGGCATTGTCAATCCAACGTCCGGGCGTGTTCTTGCATCGGGTCACGACATTGTCACTGAATATCGAGCCGCGCGTGAGGCCATCGGTCTGGTGCCACAGGAGCTGAACACCGACGCTTTTGAAACCGTGTGGGATACCGTTGCATTCAGTCGTGGCCTGTTCGGTAAAGGGCCGGACAACGCACATCTCGAGAAAGTGCTCCGGGACCTGTCATTGTGGGATAAACGACACAACCGGATTATGGCCCTGTCCGGGGGCATGAAGCGACGGGTGATGATCGCCAAGGCCCTGTCCCACGAGCCCCGGATACTGTTTCTCGACGAACCCACAGCCGGTGTCGATGTTGAGCTGAGACGTGATATGTGGACGATGGTCCGCAAGCTTCGGCAGAGTGGAGTCACCATTATTCTCACCACGCACTACATCGAAGAAGCTGAGGAAATGGCCGACCGCATCGGCGTGATTCGCCACGGTGAAATCATCCTGGTGGAAGAGAAACACCAGCTAATGGCCAAGCTTGGCAAGAAAGAACTGCGCCTGCACCTCCAGTCGCCGCTGGACAACATTCCCGGAGCCCTGTCACTGGAGCCACTGGCCCTGTCCGATGACGGTCATGAACTGATCTACACCTTCGACTCCCAGCAGGAGCAGGCGGGCATCGCACGCCTGCTGAGGCAACTGGGTGACGAGGGCATTGAATTCCGGGATCTGCAGACCCGGGAGAGTTCACTGGAAGATATTTTTGTTGGTCTGGTACACGAGACGTCGGGAGCCTCCAGATGAATTTTCACGGTATCCGTGCAATCTACAAATTTGAAATGGCTCGCATGTGGCGCACGCTGATGCAGAGTATTGCCTCACCGGTGATATCGACGTCGCTGTATTTCGTGGTTTTCGGATCGGCGATCGGCTCACGGATGGGCGCCATTGACGGCATCAGCTACGGCGCCTTTATCATTCCCGGGCTACTGATGCTGTCGCTGCTGATGCAGAGTATTTCCAACGCCTCTTTCGGCATCTACATGCCCAAATTCTCCGGCACCATTTACGAGGTACTGTCAGCACCCGTGTCCTATCTCGAGGTGGTGATCGGCTATGTCGGTGCAGCCGCCACCAAGTCGGTTATCCTGGGCTTCGTCATTCTGATTACGGCCAGGCTGTTCGTGCCCTATTCTGTCCTTCATCCAGTCTGGATGGTGTCGTTCCTGGTACTGACCTCGATTACCTTCAGCCTGTTCGGCTTTATTATCGGCATATGGGCCGATGGCTTCGAAAAGCTTCAAATCGTGCCGCTGATGATCGTGACGCCACTGACGTTTCTGGGAGGAACCTTCTATTCCATTGATATGCTTCCGCCGATCTGGCAGACGATTACCCTGTTCAACCCGGTGGTGTATCTGATCAGCGGCTTCCGTTGGGCATTTTACGGCATTTCCGATATCCACGTGGGCATCAGTGTAGCGATGATCCTGTTATTCCTGACGGGGTGCATGGCTGCGATCTGGTGGATCTTCAAGACCGGCTATCGGCTGCGTTCCTGAATGAAAACCTATCACTCGACCATGGCGACCGGTCGCCGTCTGGCGGCGCCCGCCACCTTCCTGGCCTTACTGATAACGGTCTCGGTCTCGGCTTGCAGTGTCTGGCCAGCCGGGGCCAATAGGGCCTACGAGGCGACCCTGCCAGCCTGCCTGATCAGCCAGAACGGACAACAGGCCCCCCTGCGTGTGGAAGTCGCCAGCACTCCGGATCAACGTCAACAGGGGCTGATGGACCGCACAGAACTGGCGGCCGACCGAGGCATGCTGTTCACCTACGAGCAAGTACAACCCGCCAACCACGCCTTCTGGATGTACCGTACCCGCATACCGCTGGACATTGCCTACCTTGACGAAGCTGACAGGATCGCCGCTATCGTTCGCATGGCGCCGTGCGACAGTGACCAACCATCACGCTGTCCGACCTATCCCGCCGGCGTATCATTTCAGTCAGCGCTCGAGGTCAATCAGGGCTTCTTCCAGTCTCACCACATCGCTGTCGGGGACCGTCTTGAGCTGGGCGAGGACGCACGTTGTGAGGGAAATGTCGCACACAAACAGTGACAGAGTCAGCGGGCGATCCAGATAACGTGATGCGCGCCTTTTCCTGGCCGAATCGCTCTCACGGGCACGGCTTCCACCGTGAAGCCGTTACGTCGTAGCCGCTCAGTGAATGCATGATCCTGCCCGGCTGACCAGAACGCCAGTATCCCATCCGGCTTCAGTGCCGTCTGCGCCGCACGCAGCCCGGTAGTGTTATAAAGCGCGTCGTTCTCCTTGCGGGTCAATCCCTCCGGACCGTTGTCCACGTCCAGCAGAATAGCATCATAGGCGCCGGGAGATTGCCTGATAAGCGCCACAACATCGCCGATGTGAACCCGTGCCCGGGCATCATTCAGCGGATACCCGGCCGCTGCCCCCAGTGGGCCTCTGTTCCAGTCCACCACCTCGGGGATCAGCTCGGCAACCGTCACCTCGGCCTCCGGCCCCAGCGCGCCCAAGGCAGCGGCCAGTGTGAAGCCCATACCCAGCCCACCTACCAGCACCCTGGGGTTCTCGCAGCCATCGAGCAAATCACAGGCAAGGGTTGCCAGGGCCTCTTCCGAGCCGTGCAGCCGGCTGTTCATCAACTCACCGCCGACACCGGCGATCTTGATGGAGAACTCGTCGTTGCGTTGCATCAGGATCAGGGAGTTGCCCTGCCCCGGAATGTCCGCCCTGCCAATAACGGTAAAACGCGCCATGCCGCCTCGGTGATCAGATGGGTAAAGGAAACGGATACTAACCTGCCGGCCACTCGCTGACTACGGCACAGGTCAAACAGGAATTGTTTGCATTTATTTTGGAAGGTTTATCCGATAACCTTGCTGATCGTTTTCAAGGTATGTGACCCATGACCCAGGCCCTGACCACCTCAAACAGCAGCTTTGCGGCCCTCGGTCGGCTGATTCGTTACGCACGCGGGTATCGCCGGACCATTATTCAGGCCACCGTCTGCTCAATCATCAACAAGCTGTTTGACATCGCGCCGGAGATCCTGATTGGTGTGGCCATTGACGTGGTGGTCAATCAGCAGGAGAGCTTTGTGGCGTCCCTGGGTATCGACTCTGCCCGCAACCAGATTCTGGTGCTTGGTGTGCTGATTTTCTTTATCTGGGCGGGCGAATCGCTGTTTGAATACCTGTATCAGATCCTCTGGCGCAACCTCGCCCAACGGCTGCAGTCCGACCTGCGTCAGGACGCCTACGAACACGCCCAGCGCCTCGACATGGGTTTTTTCGAGGCACGCAGCTCCGGCCAGCTCGTTGCCACCATGAATGATGACGTCAACCAGCTTGAGCGATTTCTGGATGGCGGCGCCAATTCCATGATCCAGGTGCTGGTCACCGTCGTCGCTGTTGGCGCCGTCTTCTTTGTGCTGTCGCCGCTAGTCGCCCTGCTCGCCTTCACTCCCATTCCGCTGATTATCTGGGGCGCGTTTTACTTTCAGCGCCGGGCCGGCCCGTTGTACGCAGACGTACGGGAAAAAGTGGGCGATCTGTCCAGCCGTCTGGCTAACAACCTGGGTGGCATCGCCACCATCAAAAGCTTTACTGCCGAGGACCGGGAGGCACAGCGTCTACGGGCCAGCAGCGAGGCCTATGTGAATGCCAACCGTCGGGCCATTCGCATCAGTTCGGCGTTCATTCCGGTTATTCGTATGGCTATTCTCGCTGGCTTTCTGGCAACCTTCACTGTGGGCGGAACCCTGGCGCTGAATGGCTCACTTAACGTGGGCGCTTACGGTGTCCTGGTGTTTCTGACCCAGCGCTTGCTCTGGCCACTGACCGGACTGGCCGAAGTGATCGACCTGTTCGAGCGGGCCATGGCCAGCACCCGGCGCATTCTTGATCTGCTGGCCGAGCCGGTAAAAATGCTCGATACCGAGAATCAGCAGTTGGCCCGGCCCGTGGCGGGCAAAGTCAGTTTTGAGAATGTCAGCTTCCAGTACCCGTCCAGCGGCCTGGGAGTTCAGGGTATTGATCTGTATGCCGAGGCCGGCCAGACTCTGGCGCTGGTCGGCGCCACCGGGTCCGGTAAGTCCACGCTGGTCAAATTGCTACTGCGATTCTACGATCCCGCCGGCGGGGAAATTCGCATTGACGACCAGCCGATCCGCTCAGTCAGCCTGCGATCCCTGCGGGAAGCGATTGGCCTGGTCAGCCAGGACGTCTTCCTGTTCGAGGGCAGCATCCGTGACAACCTGGCCTATGGCTTGCCGGGCGCTACCGACGAGCAGATCATTGATGCCGCCCGTACCGCAGAGGCCTGGGACTTTATCGACGCCCTGCCCGAGGGCCTGTCGAGCCCGGTGGGGGAGCGTGGCATCCGGCTCTCCGGTGGCCAACGACAGCGGTTGTCCCTGGCCCGGGCGCTGTTGAAAGACCCGCCGATACTGGTACTGGATGAAGCCACCAGCGCGGTCGACAACGAAACCGAAGCGGCGATTCAGCGCTCCCTCAAAAGAATCGGCCACAATCGCACGGTCATCATGATTGCGCATCGTCTGTCGACCATCGTGGACGCCGACACCATCGCGGTCATTGAGGCGGGCAAGGTTGTGGAATCCGGTACCCATAAGACCTTACTGGCACTGGATGGCGCCTACTCGGCGCAATGGCGAGTACAGACCGGACAAGCAGACGCCGGGCGTTTCCCGCCCTTACCCTACCCGGATGGCAGATGAGGCATCGGGAACAATAATGTGCCGGTCTTGGCCAACCAGTGCCGTCCCCGGCTTGTCTGAAAGCATACCAGACCCACCCTTGCTGACGCCTGATGAAGCAGAGGGCACCGTGAAATGGCCGGCAAAGGTGTCGGCAGTTGAGGGTCAGCGATTAACAGCCAATCCGGGCAATGCCGCATCGAAACTGTTTTCCGCGAGCCTGACCGCCTGCTCATCACTCATCCCCAGACCTTCCCGCAGGGCCGCGAAATTCTCCGTGAGGTAACCGCCAAAATAGGCAGGATCGTCCGAATTGACCGTCACTTTCAAGCCCTGCTCAAGCATATCCAGGACAGGGTGTTGCGCCATGCTATCGTAGACCTTCAGGCGCACGTTCGATAACGGGCAGACCGTCAATGGCATCTGTTCGCGCTGCAGGCGCTGCACCAGGGACCGGTCCTCCATCGCGCGCACGCCGTGATCGACTCGTACCACGCCCAGCTCATCCAGCGCTTCCCATACATAGGATGGCGGCCCTTCTTCACCAGCGTGTGCAACCGCATGCAGCCCGAGATCGCGGGCACGCGCAAACACGTTCCGGAATTTCGAGGGCGGAAAGCCACTCTCGCTACTGTCCAGCCCCACGCCGACAAAGTGATCCCGAAATGGCAGTGCGGCATCCAGGGCATGCTGGGCGGCATCTTCACTGAGATGGCGTAGAAAACAGAGAATCAGGCCGTAGCTCAGCCCCCAGTCCTCATGAGCTTCGGCCAGTGCCCGCGTAATGCCCCGGATCACTGCAGCCATGGGAACGCCGCGACCGGTGTGGGTCTGCGGATCAAAAAAAGGCTCCACATGAGTCACATTCTGGTCACGGCATTTGGCCACATAGGCACGGGTAAGATCGTAGAAATCGTCTTCCGTCCGCAACACCTCGGCGCCCTGGAAAAAGAGATTCAGAAAGGCCTGCAGGTTCCCGAATGAATAGGCTGACCGAAGCGAATCCACATCCGGGAAAGGCAGTTCAATGCCGTTGCGTCTGGCCAACTTGAACATGAGTTCCGGCTCAAGTGCACCCTCCAGGTGCATATGAAGTTCTGCCTTTGGCATGGCATTCAGGTCCAGTGGCATAGCGAATACTCCCGCAGTTCAAGTGGTGGATTTTCGTAGCGCCGGACTATCTGCTTACCCCCGCTCGGCTGTTGCCTGAACTTCATCGAGGACCGCAGCGTAGTCTCGCTCGGAAGCAGACGCCAATAAACAGGTGTACATAGTGGACTTGGGGATTGCCTGCCCGGACTACCCGGCCTGAAGGGGATGCCAGACCAGGTATTCAATCAGACGTAATCAGAGCTTGACGATCAGTTTGCCTTTGTTCTCGCCGGTGAAGAACAGGTTCAGGCCCGTCATGGCGGATTCCAGCCCGTCCAGAACGTGGGTACGATACTGGATCTTCCCCTCCTGCACATAAGGCGTCAGCCTGGCCAGCAGTTCCGGTGCCTTGTGAAAGTGATCCGGCATCGTATAGCCTTTGATGGTCAGCCGTTTACGGACGATATTCATCCAGTTTGGGCCGGCGCTCGGTTCCCTGGCAGTGTAGTCGGCGATCATGCCGCACACGATAATCTCACCGTGGGCGTTCATGCGCTCGAAAACACGGTGCTGGATCGGGCCACCGGTGTTCTCGAAGTACATATCAATGCCGTCGGGCGCCAGCTCATCCAGCTTCGCGCCGATGTCATCGGTTTTGTAATTGACCGCGCCATCGAACCCCAGTTCGTTGACGATCCAGTCTGCCTTTTCATCGTTGCCCACCACGCCAATAACCCTCAGGCCATCGGCTTTGGCCAACTGACCCACGATCGAGCCAACCGAGCCCGCCGCACCGGAGACCACCAGCGTTTCCCCGGCCTCCGGATGCCCTTCGCCGTACAGACCCTGCGTGGCGGTCAGACCCGGCAGTGCAAACACCGACAGCACCATTTCCGGAGGCAGATCGCTATCCACCTTATTGACACCCTGGCCATTGGTGACAGCCAGTTCCTGCCATCCGAACATGCCCATCACCTGGTCATCCTCGGCAAAATCCGGGTGCCTGGATTTAACAACCCGTCCGACGCCGGATGAGCGCATCACATCACCCAGCTCAACAGGCGGGATATAACTGTTGCGGTCCGGGGACATCCAGCCCAGCATGGCCGGATCCAGGGACATATGGGTCTGTCTGACCAGAAACTCACCGTCCTTCAGTTCAGGCACGGTTTTCTCGACGACCTCAAACAGCTCGGGCCCGACCGAGCCTTCCGGACGTTTGACCAAATTAATCGCGGTGAACGATGTCATAAACAATCTCCTGAATGTGTGGTCTGAAACCGGACGACGAGTTCGATCGGCAGTCAGACCAATTGGCGGATGTACGGCCATTGTAGAGATTAAATTGATTCCCGAAATGGCCTTAGAAGACTCAGGAACCTCTGATTAAGGCAGCGCTGCTGCCCGTCTGCAAGACCTGAGCGGTGCAGCGGCATGGCACGACTCGCCGGGAATGGCGTAGCCCTCGGCAAGAGGCGCAACGCAGCCCGTGCATCGCTCAGGCTTTGCCCGAAGCGCTCTGTAAACCAGAAGGGTAACCGAATTGTTAAGCGCTTCCCAAGGAAAACCGATCGGATCGTTATCCCCTTGGGGAAGCGATCCGCATTCGGTAGCGAGGGCATGCAAGGACTCACACCCGAAATCAGCTTTGCAGAACAAGAGCTTCTATTGCTGATTCCGCAAATTTCCGCTGTTTCTGAAAAGTACTTGAGACATCCGGTTGGTTCTCTATCACATTTCCGGGATCGAATTGTTGGAGCCCTGGACACGGCTATCACTGGCATTTAACGCTGGGCGAAGCGGCTGCCCGACAGGGCATCTGCCTTACGCGGGTTGTTATCGCTGCCTCAGTCATTCTCAATAAATTCAGGCAAATCGTCTGTAATCTCGAACCACCGAGCTTTGTTGGGCACTAGTGCCCCTTAACACAAGTGTGCCGTCTGGAGGCGGCAAGAGCCTGAACTGGTAAGTCACTGGTTTTAATGGTGCCCGGAGCCGGACTTGAACCGGCACAGCCTAACGGCCGAGGGATTTTAAGTCCCTTGTGTCTACCAATTTCACCATCCGGGCAGGAGGAAGGACGTCGACGGGCGGGATTGTATAAGCCCCTGCCGGTGAACGCAATTACAACACCCGGCCCGGCGCCTCATTATCAGCTTTGGCGCATTGCCCTGCTCTCGTTCACCTCAGTGCCTTGGTGGCGCCGCCCGAGTAGATGAAGCCGGCCCACCGGGGAGTCTTTGGCATGTAACCGGTGTCCATGTCGTTGATCGTGAATCCGGCTTCGCGGAGGTACGCGTCGATGGGACGGTTCAGGTGGCAGCCGCCGGCCACTTTTTTCCAGCCCGGGGTGAGCAGGTTCTGCCAACGGCTGACCTGTTTGTCCGGCGCGTGTCCATGCTCCAGAAACAGCAGCGTGCCATCAGGCCGCAATACCCGGTGCATTTCAGTCAGCGCCTGGTACCAGTCCGGTATCGTGCACAGGGTGAACGTCAGCACCACGGTATCAATGCTGTTATCGCCCAGCGGAACGGTTTCTCCGGATTGCCCGAGCCAGGTTACCGGCACGGGAGCTTTGGCCAGGTTCCCGGCGGCCTTGCGCTTCATACCTGGCGAGGGGTCAAGGCCATAAACCAGGGTCACCCGCGCGGGATCGTACATCGAGAGGTTGATGCCGGACCCGATCCCTACTTCCAGCACGGTCCCCCGGGCTTGAGGAATGACCAGACTGCGGCGTTTCATCACCTGACCGACCGAGCAAACACCGTCAATGAGCCAGGGCAAGATTCGGCTCTCGTAAAAACCCATGCTTTACTCCATGATAGTCGTTGTCAGCAATACACGCTCGTACTGTGTTTGGCTAAAGACCGAATGCATTGGCTCTGCATCATTGCAGATAATTCGCGGTTATAACAATATACAAAAACTCTCTTAACCGTCCGCTTTTTCGGGCCGGCCACCCCAGTCGAGTTTCTGTCGTTCATACCGGAGGCGTCCATGGACCTTGATCCGCTCCTGTTATCGCGAATTCAGTTCGCATTCGTTGTATCGTTTCACGCTATCTTCCCGGTTTTTACGATCGGCCTGGCATCTTTTATTGCGGTGCTTGAAGGACTGGCATTCAAGACCGGCAATCCGGTCTGGAGAACGTTATCCGGATTCTGGACCAGGGTGTTTGCTGTGGTCTTTGGCATGGGGGTGGTGTCGGGCATCGTTATGTCGTTCCAGTTCGGCACCAACTGGAGCAATTTTGCCCAGGCATCTGCGAATTTTCTCGGCCCGGTCCTCAGCTATGAGGTGTTGACCGCTTTCTTTCTGGAAGCGGCGTTCCTCGGGGTGCTGTTGTTCGGACGGGACAAGGTGCCAGCGGGTGTGCATTTGCTGGCTGCGGTCATGGTGGCAACCGGTACGCTCATCTCGACCTTCTGGATTCTGGCCGCCAACAGCTGGATGCAGACGCCGGCAGGTGTTGAGATGCAGAACGGTATGTTCCATGTCACCTCCTGGGCAGAGGCCCTGTTCAATCCCTCATTCCCCTACCGTTTTGGTCATATGGTGATGGCGTCATTCCTGACCGGCAGTTTTGTGGTGTCCGGGGTCAGCGCCTGGTACCTGCTTCGCAACCGTGAAGTGGAAGCCAATCGTAAGGCCCTGTCCATGTGCCTCTGGCTGATACTGGTGCTGGCACCGGCACAGGTTCTTATTGGTGATGCCCACGGCCTGAACACACTGGAGCACCAGCCCTACAAGGTTGCCGCTATGGAGGGCAACTGGGAAACCCAGTCCCATGTCCCGTTGCTGCTGTTCGCCCTGCCTGACCGGGAGAGCCAGTCTAACCTTTTTGAGGTCGGCATTCCGGGCTTGGCCAGTCTCATCCTCAAACACGACATCAACGGTGTGGTTCCTGGTCTCAGGGACATTCCACGGGACGAGCAGCCTGTGGTACCGGTGGTTTTCTGGTCGTTCCGGATCATGGTGGCGATGGGACTGATGATGGTGCTGTTCGCAATCCTGGGGCTGGTGTTGCGACGCAACGGTCGCTACTGGAAAACGCCCTGGTTTCTCCAGGGACTGCGTTTTATGAGTATTGCACCATTCATTGCCGTAGAAACCGGGTGGTTTGTGACGGAAACGGGGCGAGCGCCCTGGCTGGTCTACGGTATGATGACTCAGGCTGAGGCCGTCACGCCTTCGCTGACGGGCGCAATGGCTCTGTTTACGCTGATTGGCTACATGGTGGTGTACGCGGCAGTATTCTCGGCGGGACTGTACTATCTGATGCGCGTGCTCTATGTGGGCATGGAAGAGCATGAAGAGGATTACGACAGCGACCGCCCGGCCCGCCCCCTGTCGGCGGCGCATGTGCCTTTCGAGTACGGCGATGATAACGCTGGCAGCCACCATCCATCGGCCCCTCAGGGAGGAAACTGATTATGCATAGCTTTGATCTGGCATTGATCTGGGCATTTATCATCGGTTTTGGTGTCATCATGTACGTGCTGATGGACGGCTTTGATCTGGGCGTGGGCATTCTGTTCCCGTTCGCCCCGGACGAGGCCTCCCGCGATGTGATGATGAACTCGGTGGCGCCGGTCTGGGATGGTAACGAAACCTGGCTGGTGCTGGGCGGAGCGGGCCTGCTGGCCGCGTTCCCGCTGGTCTACACCATTCTGTTGCCGGCGCTGTACATCGGCGTTTTCCTGCTGCTCGCCGGGCTGATCTTCCGGGGTGTCGCGTTCGAGTTCCGCTTCAAGGCGCGCACCAGTCGGTACCTCTGGAACTGGGCGTTTGCCGGAGGCTCCACGGTTGCTTCGTTTGCCCAGGGGGCGGTTGTCGGCGCCTACATCCAGGGTTTTGAAACCGCCAACAAGGTCTATGTCGGTGGCGCCCTGGACTGGCTGACACCGTTCACCGTGCTCACCGGTCTGGGCATGCTGGCCGGCTATGCCCTGCTGGGCTCCACCTGGCTGATTCTGAAAACCGAAGGCGAACTGCAGGACTGGGCTTATCGGATCACTACACCGTTGCTGGCGACGGTGCTGGTGGTGTTCGGCATCGTCAGTGTGTGGACGCCGTTCGTGAACGACATGGTACGTGAGCGCTGGTTCTCGACCATCGATGTGATCTGGGTTCTGCCGGTACTGGCCTTGCTGTGTGCCTTCCAGATTTTTCGGTCTGTACGTCGGCGGTTCAACGGCATGCCGTTTGTAGCCACCATGGGGCTGTTTATCTTTACCTACCTCGGGCTGCTGGTCAGCCGCTGGCCCTACGTGGTGCCACCCAACTACACCATCTGGGACGCGTCCTCCGCCTACGACTCCCAGTTGTTTCTGTTGTTGGGGCTGCTGTTCGTGATTCCGATTATCCTGACATACACCGCCTGGACCTACTGGGTATTCCGGGGCAAGGTTCGCGCCGGTGAGGGCTACCACTGAGTGGAGCCCGACCCGCAAACCAATGTGGCCGAAGCCAGACGCTGGCTGAGGTCACTGTCGGGTGATGTTCGCGGCCCGTTACTGGCCGCGGTAGCGTCCGGCGTGCTGGCGGGCGTGTTCACCGTGGTCCAGATGGGCTTTCTGGCCGCGATCATTCAGGCGGTGCTGGTCGATGACCGCGCACTGGCGTCGCTGACCGGCTGGTTCGCTGCTTTGATCGCCGCTGTGGTGCTGCGCAGCGGCGCCCAGGGGCTGCAAACGCGGTTCGCGGCCCATGGCAGTGCCCGGGTTCAGGACCGGGTTCGCCGTCAGTTACTGGCCAGCTGGTCCGATACCGGGCCGATCAGACTGATGGATACCTCGGCGGGGACCCTGGCCCGGGAATGGCTTGATCACGTGACTGCGCTGCATGGCTACTTCGCCCGCTTTCAGCCGCAGATGTGGTTATCGGTCATCAGCCCGCTGATCATTCTGGTGGTGGTATTCCAACTGGACTGGCTGGCCGCGATATTCCTGATACTGGCCGCACCGCTGATTCCGCTGTTCATGGCACTGGTGGGCATGGGCGCGGAAAGCGTCAATCAGCGGCACTTTGAAACCGTTGCACGGCTGTCGGGCTTCTTCCTTGACCGGATTCGTGGTCTGACCACGCTGCAACTGTTCGGCCAGACCGCCTCCGCCGCCGAGGCCATCCGGCAACGCTCGGATCAGTACCGCCGGTTGACCATGGAAACCCTGCGCATCGCCTTCCTGTCCTCGGCGGTGCTGGAATTCTTCTCCTCCGTGGCCATTGCGGTGGTGGCCATCTACATCGGTTTCGGCCTGCTGGGTTCGATCCAGTACGGTCCGGCGGCACAACTCACTTTGTTTTCCGGTCTGTTTGTCCTGTTGCTGGCGCCGGAATTCTTCCAGCCACTGCGGCAACTGTCACAGCATTATCACGACCGCGCCTCGGCCATAGGTGCCGCCCGGCTGTTGCTGGACCGGATTCAGGCAGCGCCCGTGCAGACGACAGACCACAGCCACTCTCCCCGCACGATGGCTCCAGCCGGCTCGAGCGACGCAGCCATCAAGGTGGACCGTGTAAACCTGATCTTCCCGAACGGTCGCCCGGGACTGATCGACGTCAGCCTGACGGTACCGGACGGATCGACCACGGTTATCACCGGCCCGTCCGGGGGCGGCAAGTCGACGCTGCTGCATGTGATCGCCGGATTCCTGCACCCCGATAGCGGCACGGTGTCAGTTCGGGGTGGCTTACCCGGGCAGACGCCGTTCGGCTGGCTGGGGCAATCACCGTTCCTGCAACAGGGGTCCTGGGCGAACAATCTCAGGCTGGTTGCGCCCGAAGCCACTGACGCGCAGATTGCGGAGGCGCTTGCCACCGTCGGCCTCGGGCAGCTGGTCGCCGGACGGCCCGAGGGCATTAACAGCGCCGTCGCTGAATCCGGTGTGGGACTGTCCGGCGGCCAGGCCCGGCGGCTGAGCCTGGCCCGGTGCTTTCTGGCGGATTATCCGCTGATTCTGCTGGACGAGCCCACCGCCGGTCTCGATGCCGCCAGTGAACAGCAGGTGATCCGGGCACTGGGGGAACTGGCGCACCGGGGTAAGACGCTGGTGATATCCACCCATCATACAGCGGTGCTCGCCATGGCCGATGAGGTGTGGACCGCGACACAGGGGCGCGCTCATCATGCATGACCTCCTTCCCTGGTTGCGACTGATCAGCGGTCGCCGTAAACGACTGATCAACGGTGCGCTGCTGATGCTGCTGACGCTTCTGGCTGGCATAGCACTACTGTCGGTCTCCGGCTGGTTTATCACCGCCTCGGCCCTCACCGGTCTGCTGCTGGCCTCCGGCCTGGCGGCCAGTCTGAACATCTATGTGCCGGGGGGCAGCATCCGGCTGTTCGCGGTAACACGGACCGTCGCCCGGTATCTGGAGCGGGTATACAACCACAACACCGTGTTGCAGCTACTGGCGGACATCCGGGTCCGTGTCTTTCGTGACCTGACGCGCGCGCCCCTGGGTGTTCGGGCGGGTCGCAGCGGGGCCAACTGGCTGAACCGCTTCACCAACGACGTAGATACCATGAATACCCTGTATCTGCGCCTGGTGGCGCCCACGGCCATGGCCTTGCTGGTGAGCCTGGCCCTGGTCGGACTGGTCTGGCTGCTGGGCAGTGCGCCGGCGGCGCTGACACTGGCTGGCCTGCTGACAGCCGCCTTTGTGGTTGCCACCGTGGCGCTCTACGCCCGCACCCGTCAGCGGGCCGCGGATCAGGTGATTCAGACCGGACAGCTACGGCAGGCGGCAGTTGCCCACATCGAAGGTCAGGCAGAACTGGTGGCGGCAGGCGTCGCCGATCATTACCGGCAGGATCTGCTGGCCAGCGCTGATCGCTACACCACCGTGCAGGAACACCTTGACCGTTGCAGCGGATGGCATCTCGCGCTCACCGGCGGCCTGGTGCAACTGGCCTCAGTCGCCGTGCTCTGGTTCGGGCTGGCGCTGTTTCAGGATGGCGCAATCAGTGGGCCGGTGGCGGTGCTGATGCCGCTGGCGGTGCTCGGCATTCAGGAAGCGCTGGCCCCCCTGCCCGATGCGTTCGGTCAACTGGGCGCTACCGTGATGGCCGCGCGGCGCCTGAATGAGCAGTCAGCCGGCATCGATTCGTCGGTGATCGTTGAATCAACCACCGGGGCAACCGAAGCCAGGGCGGATTTTCTGGATGACAACGCCCGGCCGGTACTGACTTTCGATGCGGTATCCATTGACCAGGGCGCTGAGCGGGATGAACACGTCGTTACACCTGTCTCGCTAACGCTTGAAGCAGGCGACCATGTGGGGATTATCGGCCCATCAGGCTGCGGCAAATCAACACTGGCCGGTATCGCAGCCGGCCTTCAGGCACCGCATCGGGGCCGCTGCACGCTGGCTGGCCGGGAGTACACCCGTTTGCCGGCCCGGGACTGGCTGCAAAGCGTCAGCTATCTGACCCAGAGCACCGAACTGTTTGACGACACGGTCCGTGCGAACCTGCTGATGGCGGATGCCCGGGCGACTGACCAGGCCCTGTGGCAAATGTTGGGGGTGGTGGACCTGGCGGACCTGTTCGCCAGCCTTCCCGCTGGCCTGGACACCCGCGTTGGCGCCTACGGCCGCCACCTGTCCGGCGGTGAAGGCCGGCGACTGGCGCTGGCCCGGGCGTTGCTCAAACCGTCGTCCCTGATAATTCTGGACGAGCCCTTCACCGGCGTGGACACGGCAGCCCGTGAGCGCATCAAGGAACGGCTCGCCCCGGTGCTGACCGGCCGCACCCTGCTCGCCCTGGGCCACTCGACAGAGGCCTTGCCGTACACGGACCGCACTCTGTCGATGACGGTGCCTGACCAATAACCGGTGCTGGTCAGTCAACCAGACCGAACGTCACACCGGCGTGCATCTGCAGACGCTCAATCAGCCGGTCACCAAAGATTGAGGCCGGCGTCCAGAACCCGCCAGCGACGGCCTCTTTGTCGATATCCAGTGCCAGACAGGCCGCAGCCTGACCCAGCATCTTGCCCGTTGAGCCATAGCCCGGATCGCGGTCCCCGGTCACCCTGGTGCGGAGGGTGCGCCCGTCCGCCGTTTTGCCGATGAACCGCAGGTCGTAGAACCCTTCCTCCTGCGCATTGGCACTGGGGCCTTCACCGGGTTTGGGTACCACAAACTGCTCCAGAACCCAGCGTGACGGGCGAATCGCCGAGGCCACCAGAAAGCCGCCCATGGCCGCGGTAATGCCGTAGGCCGCCATGCGCCCTTTCAGGCCACGGCCTGTCATCATCGCTTCATCATAGGCAAAGTCACGGCCGTAGGCATCGTCACGCAATGCATTGGTGCGATGGACGATACGGGTGTTGATCGCTGCCATGACAAACGGCGCCAGCCAGACGCGGAAGTCTTCGTCGTACTCGGCGGATTTAACGTTGGGCTGGCGCCGGCTCGACTTATAGCCCGGCGGACACAGTGAGAACGGGTTGGCCAGCTCCTTGCGCAAAGACGGGCTTGCAGCCGCCTCCCGGGCAACGTTCATCAGACTGGCGACGGTGCCACCGGAAAATTCACCCCTGGCCGCTTTGACTCTCATACTGACCGTGCGGCAAGCTTCGCCGTACGACGCCATCGACTGCTGCTGCAGAAAATGCACGCCCATGTCCGAGGGAATCGAGTCAAACCCACAACAGTGCACAATCCGCGCCCCGGATTTTCTGGCCTGCTCCTGGTATCGCTCGATCATTTGACGGATCCACTGGACCTCACCCGTCAGGTCACAATAGTCCGTGCCCAGTGCGGCGCAGGTCCTGACCAGGGGCTCGCCATACAGCGCATACGGACCGACCGTAGACACCACAGCTCGGGTCTGGCTGCACATGGCTTTCAGCGCGTCTTCGTCACTGGCGTCGGCCACGATCATTGGCACGTCAACTGCGGCCATCCCGAGGTCGGTTTTCAGGTTCTGCAGTTTCCCTTCCGAACGGCCGGCGATAGCCCAGTTCAGGCTATCTCCCACTCCGAACGTTTCCAGCAGATATCGGGTCAGTATCTGGCCGACAAAACTGGTGGCGCCAAAGACGATCAGGTCAACGCGCTGTTCACTCATGGCATACCCTTTTTCCATTATGTTCGAAGCCGTGGTCGGAAACACTGAGACGGCGTTAATGTGAACTTGACAGCCGGCGGGCGCCCAACATGGTCAGAAAGACTGCCAGACCCAGGCCCCAGACGCCATTGATTATCAGGCCTCCCACCCAGCTCTGGGCCGATACCGGAATGTCCTTGAGCGGGAACACCACCAGCATAGCGACCGCAGTCGGTCCCACCGCGCCCAGTACCACAGCCATCAGCCAGAAACCGGCCTTGCCCAGGCGCGCCAGAACCGGCCAGAGAACCATACCCCAAAGGCCGCCAAAAAATGCGAGCGACACCACAGACGGCACGCCCAGAGGCGGAACCGGAGACATGTTGTACGGTGCGTTCGGAACTATGCCGGCGTAGAAGAACACCCCAAACAGCGCCTGATGGAAAATGAACGTCGCCAGAAAACCACTTAAAAACGCTTTGAACCATACCATGAGATGTATCCTTTTCTGTTGGAAAAGCCTGGTAAAAAAAGACCAGTGAACAGGACCGGAAGTTTCCGTTTATCAACGTCGCAAGAGTCACGCCGGCCAATCGTTTCTCGGCCGGGTTGCTTCACACTGTGCCTTAAGTCGAAGATGGATTCATCCCGAATCCTCCAGGAGGTCCCCGTGTGAACACGATATTGTCGATCCTGTTTCTGGCCCTTTTGGCGCTCACCGCATCGCTGTGGTGGCAGGTGCGCCGGCAACACTATCAACTGCAAGCCGCAGAAGACCAGCTCGCAGCCCTTACCGGTTTTGCAGATGATGATCGCGAGCCGGACATGGTCATTACGCTGAAAGTGATCGATCCGATCGGTCTTGCCAAGCGGGAATCTCGCTCTGCCCGCCTGCTGGCTGACCGTCTGCCGGTGATGGTCAGAAAGATGGTGTACGAGCAGGTCATGAAGGAGCTCGGTGAGGAGCTTCGGGAACGGCAGATAGAGGCCGACATGGCCATTGAGTATCGCTGATGAACGAGATGATAACCGCAACGATCATTGCGCTGGCTGCTCTGGCGAGCACCCTGATTCTGGCCTGGACACTGACCGAGTTACACCACAGTCATCGGCAACTGAGACGGTTTCTTGCCCGCCTGGCGCAGTCCAGTAGCCGCATCCGCAAGGAACAGGCCGACTACCAGGAGCTCCGGCACAAGAAAAAGCTGCTTGAGGATTCAGTCAACAGCGGAGCGACCGCCGTGGAGACGATTCACCGGATTGTTACATCATCGACGTTCGGCATGCTTGACCGATTGGCAACCAGTGATACATTCCGCGGCAATGTGCGCCAGATCCGCTCCGTGCACGACGAGACCAGTCGAACTTTCTACCGGTCTCTCCGATCAACCAATAAAACCCTGCACGCGCTGACCAACCTGGTGATGGCCAGCCGGCGACGCCGGATCAATCCTGACGAGCGGTAACTTCCAGCAGGTGGAAGCCGAACTGGGTTTTGACCGGTCCCTGCACTTCATTGATCGGTGCTGAAAAAACCACCTTGTCGAATTCCGGTACCATCTGGCCGCGACCAAACTCGCCCAGGTCACCGCCGTTTCGGCCTGACGGGCAGCTCGAGTGCTGCTTGGCCAGCTCGGCAAAGCTCTCACCGTTTTCGATACGGGTTTTCAGTTCATTACAGGTTGCCTCATCGGCAACCAGCAGATGGCGGGCGGATGCCTTCGTCATGATGTCTGTCTCCAGTGGTGTGTGAACGCGCATGATAACGCCTTGACGGATATTTAAAAAGCATAAAAAAGGGCACCTCTTGGCACCCTTCTTTCTTTATATACAACTTGTTAGATTACTTTTTTCAACTCGGCCTCAAGTTCCGGTACCGCGTCGAACAGGTCTGCAACCAGACCGTAGTCAGCTACCTGGAAGATCGGCGCTTCTTCGTCCTTGTTGATCGCAACAATTACCTTGGAGTCAGACATACCCGCCAGGTGCTGGATCGCACCGGAGATACCGACTGCGACGTACAGCTGCGGAGCAACGATCTTGCCGGTCTGACCGACCTGCATGTCGTTGGGTACAAAACCGGCGTCAACCGCGGCACGGGAGGCACCAACCGCCGCACCCAGCAGATCAGCAACCTGCTCCAGCATCTTGAAGTTTTCGCCATTCTGCATGCCACGACCACCGGAGATAACGATTCCGGCACTGGCCAGGTCTGGACGATCCGACTTGGCCAGTTCTTCTTTGACGAAGCTGGACAGACCGGCGTCCTTGACGATATCCAGGTTCTCGACGGAGGCAGATCCGCCTTCACCGGCAACCGGATCAAAGGCCGTCGCGCGAACGGTGACAACCTTGATGCTGTCGCTGTTCTTGACGGTCGCGATGGCGTTACCCGCGTAAATCGGACGAACGAAGGTGTCCTCGGACTCAACGCGCATGATGTCAGACACCTGGGCAACGTCCAGCAGCGCTGCGACGCGCGGCATGAAGTCTTTGCCAACGGTGCCGGCGGCCGCAAAAATGTGGCCGTAGTTCTTGCCCAGTTCAGCAACCAGCTCGCCCAGGTTCTCACCCAGAAAGTGGCCGTAAACGGCGTTATCGGCAACCAGCACCTTGTTGACACCATCGATTCTGGCAGCGGCTTCGCTGACAGCACTGACGTTTTCACCGGCAACCAGCACATCAATGTCGCCACCAACTGCCTTGGCAGCGGCCACAACGTTCAGGGTAGCCTGCTTCAGGCTGCTGTTGTCATGTTCAGCAATTACAAGGATGCTCATTCAGATCACCTTCGCTTCGTTCTTCAGTTTATCGACCAGCTGGGCAACGTCGTCGACCTTTATACCAGCCTGACGGGCAGCAGGTGCTTCCACTTTCAGGACCGACAGACCGCCAGCAACGTCAACACCAAGATCGGCCGGGCTCATGTTGTCGAGCGGCTTCTTCTTGGCTTTCATGATGTTCGGCAGGGAAGCGTAACGAGGCTCGTTCAGACGCAGGTCGGTGGTAACAACCGCCGGCAAACCAAGTGAAACAGTCATCAGACCACCGTCCACTTCGCGGGTGACATTAACCTTCTCGCCATCAATTTCGACTTCCGATGCGAACGTGCCCTGCCCCATGCCGGTCAGTGCAGCCAGCATCTGGCCCGTCTGGTTGTTGTCCGAATCAATGGACTGCTTACCGAGAATCACCAGCCTGGGCTCTTCTTTCTCGACGACGGCCTTAAGCAGCTTGGCCGCCGCAAGCGATTGCACGTCTTCGTCCGTCTCGATATGAATGCCGCGATCAGCGCCCAGCGCCAGGGCGGTGCGAATCTGCTCCTGTGCGGCCTTGGGACCAATGGATACCACGACGATCTCGGTGGCGACACCCTTTTCCTTCAGGCGAACCGCTTCTTCAACCGCGATTTCACAGAACGGGTTCATTGCCATTTTGACGTTGGCGAGGTCAACACCGGTGTTGTCCGGCTTGACACGTACCTTGACGTTGTAGTCGATAACTCGTTTTACAGCGACCAGAACCTTCATCTCTCACCCTTTTATTTTCTTCAAACACTTTCAATCAGAAGCAATATCCTGACCCACACCCACACACTATTGTGCACAGGGCATATCCTCCGCTGCGCTGCAGCTGGTGAGCGGCAGTCATCAGCAGGCGGGCGCCCGACATGCCTAACGGGTGGCCGAGGGCAATGGCGCCTCCGTTCAGGTTACTCCGGGGGCGTCATCGGCGATCCCTAGCTCACGCAAAATCGCCAGGCCTTGAGCGGTAAAGGCTTCGTTTATCTCGATCACTTCGATGTCGGCGATTGTGATATTCTGTTTCTCCATCAGTTTTTGTACTGCAGGCACAGGCCCAATAGCCATAGTGCGAGGATCCACACC
>JASBRL010000125.1 GCA_030149475.1 Marinobacter sp. | reverse complement strand
GTTGGCCGAGAAAGGTACCCTGTACGTGATTTCTGCGCCATCGGGCGCGGGCAAGACCAGTCTGGTCGCCGCCTTGTTGGAGCGGGACAGCCTGCTGGGGGTGTCGGTATCGCACACCACCCGGCCCAGGCGTCCGGGTGAGGTGGATGGTGTTAACTATCACTTTGTCGATCGGTCTGTGTTTGAGGCAATGATCAACCAGGGACAATTTCTTGAGCATGCCAGCGTCTTCGACAATTACTATGGTACCTCTCAAACCTGGGTCGAACAGACGCTGGCGGCAGGTCGCGACGTCGTACTGGAAATCGACTGGCAGGGCGCAGTACAGGTGCGGCGACTGATGACCGATTGCGTCAGTATATTCATCGCGCCACCTTCGCCGGAAGCGCTCAGGGCACGCCTGACCGGACGTGGCACCGACGCGCCTGACATTGTTGAGCGCCGGTTGCGGGAGGCCCGTGAAGAGTGCCAGCATGCGCAGGAATTCGATTATCTGGTAGTGAACGACCGGTTTGATCAGGCGCTTGCACAGTTGCACGCTATTGTGACGGCCCAGCGCTTGAGGATCGAGGTGCAGCAGGTGCGCTATGGACCACTGTTGTCGGCGCTGACGCGATAAGTGAGGGTCACGAAATTGCCGGTGACCCTGTATACAAATTGAGTGTATCGCAGTAGACTACCCGGTCTGCTCGGTCGCGTGCCGGAAAGGGTATGCGGATGCTTTACCACGCAGCACACAGTTTTGTATCTACAGTCGGGGAAGTTATGGCACGAGTAACCGTTGAAGATTGTCTTGAACACGTAGATAACCGTTTCCAGCTGGTCATGCTGGCCACCAAGCGCGCGCGGCAGATTGCCACCAAAGGTTTCGAGCCCGTGGTGGCGGAAGAAAATGACAAACCGACGGTTATCGCCTTGCGTGAAATCGCCGAAGGCAAGGTCAGTCGTGATCTGCTGAAAGTGGATGACGACGAATAAAGTGTCGTTTCCGGCCCAGGGGCATTGAATTCTGACCGGACGCTTTTATAGTGTTACACTTTTATAGTGTTACAAGAGGAGCCCGGTTGTGGGGCGCTCCTGAGCATCGGAAGGACCCGGATGTACGCATTCGGGTTTTTTTGTCGGTGCAAATCCCCTGTGACGACTTCTGGAGGCGCAGTGTCAGCGGAGGCCACGGTCGAAGGGCTGACCAGTCAGCTCAGCCAATACCTGGATAAACCCCGTATCAATCAGGTACGGCGGGCCTACTATTACGCTGAACAAGCCCACGAAGGGCAGAAGCGCCGCAGTGGTGAAGCCTACATAACCCATCCGCTGGCAGTGGCCAGCATTCTGGCAGATCTGCGCCTTGATCATCAAAGCCTGATGGCAGCGATGCTTCACGACGTCATCGAAGATACCGGTATCCCGAAGGATGCATTGTCTGAGCAATTCGGCGAAGCCGTTGCAGAACTGGTCGACGGAGTCAGCAAACTGACCCAGATCGAGTTCCGCTCCCGGGCCGAGGCCCAGGCCGAGAACTTCCAGAAAATGACCCTGGCCATGGCACGGGATATCCGGGTGATTCTGGTAAAGCTCGCTGACCGCCTCCACAACATGCGCACGCTGGGTCCGTTGCCCTACGAAAAACGCCAGCGCATCGCCACCGAAACCCTGGATATCTACGCCCCGATTGCCAATCGTCTGGGCATGCACAGCGTTTGCACCGAGTTGGAGGACCTGGGTTTTTCCTCTCTGTATCCGATGCGGTCCCGCTATATTTCCAAGGCCGTCAGTACGCTCAGAGGCAGCCACCAGGCCATTATTGAAGATATCCAGGGACGGCTGGAGGAAAAGCTCGCAGAGCGCGGGTTGCCTGGCCGCATCCTGGGGCGTGAAAAGCACTTGAACAGCATTTACAACAAAATGAAGTTCAAGCAGAAGTCCTTCCACGAAATCATGGACGTTTATGCGTTCCGCATCGTGACTGACAGCGAGGACGACTGCTACCGTATCCTTGGCGCTGTGCACAGCCTCTACAAGCCGCTACCCGGCCGTTTCAAAGACTACATTGCCATGCCCAAAGCCAACGGCTACCAGTCGCTGCACACGACGCTGTTTGGCATGCATGTCAACATTGAAATCCAGATCCGTACTGAGGAAATGGAGCAGGTTGCCAACAACGGTATCGCAGCCCACTGGATGTACAAGAGCGATCACTCCGAGGTTGCGGTGGTCAACCAGAAACGGGTAGACCACTGGGTCAAGGGTCTGATGGAAATGCGGGAGCGGGCAGATGACTCGCTCGAGTTCATTGAACACGTCAAGGTCGATCTGTTCCCGGACGAAATCTATGTCTTTACCCCCAAGGGCAAAATTCTTGAACTACCGGGCGGTGCCACCCCCATTGATTTCGCGTATGCGATCCACACCGATATCGGTAATGCCTGTGTGGCCTGCCGGATCAACCGCAATCTCGCGTCACTGAGCAAGCCGCTGCAGAGTGGCCAGACGGTTGAGATCATTACCGCGCCCGGCGCCCGCCCCAACTCCGCCTGGCTTGAATTTGTGGTGACCGGCAAAGCCCGCAGCAGTATCCGGCATGTGCTGAAGCATCAGAAGCGGGCCGAGTCAGTGGAACTGGGCAAGACCCTGCTCAAGAAATCCCTGAATGCTTTTGGACAAAAGCTGTCGATGCTGGATGAAACCCAGGTTCGCAGCGTGGTGGCTCACAACCAGGTCAGCAGTTTTGACGATTTGCTCAGCGATATCGGTTTGGGCAATCGTATGGCCTACCTGGTGGCTCGCCAGCTGGTCAGTGGCAGCGGTGCGTCAGAGCTGGAACCGACGAACGCTGAACTGACCGAGCGTGATCAGGAGAGCCGGCGCAGCCCGGTCATGATCCGCGGGACTGAGGGTCTCGTGGTGCGGTTTGCGAGCTGCTGCAAGCCGATACCCGGTGACCCGGTGGTCGGCGTGATGGATTCCGGCAATGGCATGGTGATACACAGCGATACCTGTCCCCGATTGACTGAAGCTGTCGATGCCCGACTGACGCATCTGACATGGGCCAAGGACATAACCAACGAGTTTTCCGTCGAACTGCGGGTCGAGCTGGAGCGTCAGCGCGGCGTTATCGCCGAAGTGGCGAATGCGGTAGCGGTTGCTGACGGCAATATTGAGCGTATCAACGTGGAAGAGCAGAATGCCCGGCTTGGCGTGGTGAGCCTGGTGGTTCACGTCAATGGCCGACGACACCTGGCAAGGGTCATGCGCCGGGTGCGGAATATCCGGGCGGTGACGCACATCAGCCGTGTCCGTTACTGATCCACGCTCCCTGTGTCGTGAGTTGACAGTTCCCGGCGGCACGGGGGAGGATGCTCGTTTACTTTCTCGAAAGTCTTTGAGGGACCCGAACCATGACCAATAAATCCGTGATCCAGACTGAAAACGCGCCGCAGGCGATTGGCACCTATTCCCAGGCAGTCAAAGCCGGGGACACGGTTTACCTGTCTGGCCAGATTCCACTGGTGCCGGAAACCATGGAAGTGGTGGCCGGTGATTTCGCCGCCAAGACCCGGCAGGTATTCGAGAATTTACAGGCCGTGTGTGAGGCGGCTGGTGGCCGGTTACAGGACATCGTCAAGCTGAACATTTATATGACCGACCTGAGTCACTTCGCCACCGTTAACGAAATCATGGCGACTTATTTTCAGGAGCCGTATCCCGCACGTGCTGCTATCGGGGTTGCCGCCCTGCCCAAGGGCGTTCCGGTGGAAATGGATGCGGTGATGGTTCTCAGCTGATCGGCGCGATCACCGCCTGGCCCGGGTCGCCTCAGTCTGCCCCGTGAATCATTTCCCCGTAACCGGCCCGATAATCCGGGTAGCGAAAACGGAAGCCGGAGTCCAGCAGGCGCCGGTTGCTGCAGCGCTTACTGCCCGCCCTGCCTCCGGTGCGGGCGTCGGCAGAAGGCGTTGCGCAGGCCGTCTGATGTCGTATCCAGTTTACCACCTCATGCAGTCGAACCGGCTCGCAATCACTGACCAGATAATGTGACGCCAGCGAGATGCCGGCGAGGGCCTGATTCACCAGATGGACCACGGCAGCCGCGGCATCTGCCTCGTGGATCCGGTTGGTGTAAGGCGAGGGGATAGCCGGAGCCATCTCGCCCTGAACCACACCGTCCAGAAACCGGCGGCGGGTGGGGCCATAGATGCCGCTCAGGCGAGCAACCGTGGCCGGTACACCGCTGTCCAGGGCCAGCTGTTCTCCTGCCAGAATGCATTGTCCGCTTGCCCTGTCGGGGCTCGTTTCACTGGTCTCGTCAACCCAGCTGTCATCGTTCTGTTGGTATACGCTGGTACTACTGATGAAGACGATTCGCCGCAACGGGCGACAGTCCAGGCTGGCCAGGATATTCGCCAGCCCGGTGACGTAGGCGGCACGGTAGCCGTCATCGTCGTAACGGTTTGGCGTCAGGCAGTAAATCAGCACGTCGGTTGCCGCGGGCAGGGCGGTGGCCAGGGTCTGCGTGTCCAGCAGGTCGGCGCCAATCCGCAAGACGCCAGTGGGTATCCGCTCCGGGTTGCGGCGCAGGCCGAACACCTCGTGGTGCTGGCTCAGGGCCTGGGCGATGCGCCCGCCGAGCGCGCCGCAGCCGGCCACCAGAATCCGGGCCGTTTTGCTGTGCTCAGTCATTGCCATAGTCAATTTCAATCCTTATTCTGTAACTCATAAATAATGACCGGAGCCGTCCATGACCCTCACCGAGTTGCGTTACATCGTCACCCTGGCAAGAGAAAAGCATTTTGGCCGCGCCGCTGAACGTTGCCATGTCAGTCAGCCCACTCTCAGTGTGGCGGTCAAGAAGCTTGAGGACGAACTGGGTATCGCATTGTTTGAACGTAGCAAGAGCCAAATCCGGGTGACGGAAACCGGCATGCGCATCATTGATCAGGCCCAGCGCGTTCTGGATCAGGTTGGTCTGATCCGGGATATGGCCCAGGACGGTAAGAATCAGCTCAACTCTCCGCTCAAGGTCGGTGCCATTTATACCATTGGACCCTACCTGTTTCCCCATTTCCTGCCGGAGCTTCGCCGGGCGGCACCCGATATGCCGCTGTTCATCGAAGAGAATTATACCGCCAATCTTCGTCAGAAGCTTCGCCAGTCAGAGCTGGACGCCGTCATTGTCGCGCTGCCATTCGAGGAGCCGGAGGTCGTGACTCTGCCCCTGTATGATGAACCCTTCGTGGTATTGCTGCCGGCTGGCCACCCGTTGACCCGCAAGCGAGCACTGACGGCTGATGAGCTGGCGCGGGAGCAATTGCTTCTGCTCGGCCCCGGGCACTGTTTCCGGGATCAGGTGCTGGAATCCTGTCCACCGCTGGTGGAAGCCGTGACGGCCCGCTCGGCAACGCCAATCGGTCCGGCGCTCGTGACCGAAGGCAGCTCGCTGGAAACTATCCGGCACATGGTTGCATCGGGTCTGGGCATTACCGTGCTGCCCCTGTCAGCGGCGACGGCCGTGCAATACCAGGAAGATATTCTGGCGGTTCGACCGTTCGTTGCACCGGTGCCGTTCCGCACGGTGGCGCTGGCCTGGCGGGTCACTTTCCCTCGGCCCAAGGCGATTGACGTGCTGTCGCTGGCGGCCAGCCAGTGCCGGGTTATCGAGAAGGCCAGCAAGACCACTCCCGCCGTCGCTGCCAGCGCCTGAGGCGGCCATGACGGCACTGGACGAGATTCCGGTAACCACCCTCAAGGGTGTGGGTATGGCCCTGGCTGCTACACTCGGCCGGCTTGGTATAGAGAGCATTCAGGACCTGCTGTTTCATCTGCCTCATCGCTACGAGGACCGAACCCGGGTCATTCCGATGGGCAGCCTGCGAATCGGTGATACCGGAGTGGTCGAGGGCGAGGTGGTCCGGACCGACCTGGTCATGGGCCGCCGGCGCAGCCTGCAGGTCACCTTGCGGGATGAGTCCGGTTTTCTGGTGATGCGCTTTTTTCACTTCAATGCGACCCAGAAAAATCAGCTTAGCCAAGGGGCCCGGGTGCGTTGTTACGGTGAGGTGCGCCCGGGCCGGGCCGGCTACGAGTTCTATCACCCGGAGTATCAGGTCAATCCAGGGCCCATGCCGGCGGCCGCCGAGGCGACCCTGACGCCCGTGTATCCGCTGACCGAGGGCGTTCAGCAGCCGCGGGTCCGGAGTTTGTGTCAGCAGGCGCTGGGTTACCTGAAACGCTACCCGATTCGGGACTGGTTGCCAGCGGCCATGCTGGCCGACTATCAGTTGCCCGGCATCAGCGATGCGGTGGCGCTGGTGCACGCGCCGCCGGCGGACGCACCCGTACATCTGCTCATGGAGGGGCGTCATCCGGCGCAGCAGCGGCTGGTGATGGAAGAGTTGCTGGCGCATCAGCTCAGCCTGCTTCAGGTCCGGGAACAGATTCGGACCCGGGAAGCCCTGCCACTTCTGCCTCGGGGTGACTTGCCAGCGCGTTTCCTTGCGGCGTTGCATTTCGACCTTACCGGTGCCCAGGCCCGGGTTCTCCGGGAGATTCGCCAGGACCTCAGCCAGCCATTACCGATGCTGCGCCTGGTACAGGGTGATGTGGGCTCGGGGAAAACCGTGGTGGCGGCCCTTGCCGCCTTGCAGGCAATTTCGGCGGGCGCCCAGGCGGCGTTGATGGCACCCACTGAAATTCTCGCCGAGCAGCACTACACCAACTTCCGGCAATGGCTTGAACCGCTCGGAATCGAGCTGGCCTGGCTGTCCGGAAAAGTGAAGGGTAAGGCGCGCACGGCTACTCTGGAACGAGTTGCCGCAGGCGAGGCCGTCATGGTGGTTGGAACCCATGCCCTGTTCCAGAACGACGTACAGTTTGATCGCCTGGCTCTGATTATTGTGGATGAGCAGCACCGGTTCGGAGTGCATCAGCGCCTGGCACTGCGTGAAAAAGGCGCCCATGGTCGTCTGGCCCCTCACCAGCTCATCATGACTGCAACGCCGATTCCGAGAACGCTCGCGATGAGCGCCTACGCGGATCTCGACACCTCCTTGATTGACGAGTTGCCCCCCGGACGCAAACCGATCGAAACGATTGTGCTGCCGGACAGTCGGCGGGACGATATTGTGAACCGGGTCAGTGACGCCTGTCAGGCAGGCCGCCAGGCGTACTGGGTCTGTACGCTGATCGAAGAGTCTGAGGCACTTCAATGCCAGGCGGCCGAAGTGACTGCGGATGAGCTGAAGTCGCGGTTGCCCGAACTGGCCATTGGCCTGGTCCATGGCCGCCTGAAGGCGGCCGACAAGGCCAGGGTCATGGGCCAGTTTAAAGACGGGGAACTGGATCTGCTGGTCGCGACTACCGTCATTGAGGTGGGCGTCGACGTCCCGGATGCTTCGTTGATCATCATTGAAAACCCGGAGCGCCTGGGTCTGGCCCAGTTGCATCAGCTCCGGGGGCGGGTTGGACGCGGCGACGCCGAGAGTTTTTGCGTGCTGATGTACCATCCGCCATTGTCACGCAATGGCAAGGCCCGGTTGCAGGTGCTCAGGGACAGCCAGGATGGTTTTATCATTGCCGAAAAAGATCTGGAAATACGTGGGCCGGGCGAAGTGCTTGGTACGCGCCAGACCGGGCTGATGCAGTTTCGACTGGCGGAGTTTGAGCGCGACAAGGGCTGGATTGAAACGGTTCGTGGGCTCGCGCCTGCGATGTTGGGTGATAAAAAAGCAGTGGCGGCACTCATCCGGCGCTGGCTGGGTGAACGTACCCGTTACGGCGAAGTGTAGTGAAAAGACCGGAGTTTCCGGAAAGCTTCATCTACACTGATAGCCAGACGCAACAATCAGCCGTGATCATGACGGAGTCGATTACGGCCAACCGAACCAGGGGAGCACTATGGAATTACCGGCCGTTGTCCGGGAGGCGCTGGCAGCCTCTGCGCCAGAACTGAGCGTGTGTGACGCGTTAGCGTCGGCGGCGGACAATACCCTCAGAATGGTATTGCTGAGTGACGACCAGGGTCAGTATCAGGCGATATGCCGGCGGCGCGATCTGCTGGATATCGGTCAACTCAACAATCAACTCGGGCGGGACCTCCGACTGATGCCGTCCGGTCAGCAGGTCGGGATCCGTCAGCGCCTCGGCCTGAGGCAGGAATTGCCGGCGTTACCTACGCTGACCGGTCTGCCGACGGTCGTTGACCGGGCGGTGGATAACCTGGCCGATGTGGCACTTGCGGTTGTCGAACAGAATCTGTGCATCAGCCTGACAGCGGCGGAGTTCCGTCACCTCAGCACCAGCGCCGAGAGGTGTGGCTTCACCAGATCAGTCAGCGACATACAGATTAATCTGGAGCACCCGGAGAACGACCGCGAACAGCTGCACTCGGCGCTCAAACGATTCACCGGACTGCGCATTCAGCAACGGCTCGACGATACGCTCGAATTGCCGCCGCTGCCGGAAACCGCGCAGAGGATTATTCATTTGCGGGTCAATCCCAATGCTGTGATGGGCGACCTGGTTGATATCGTTGAGAGCGACCCCAGCCTGGCGGCCCAGGTCGTGAGTTGGGCTTCGTCTTCATTTTATGCGGCCGCTGGACAGGTCAAATCGGTGCATGATGCCGTATCACGGGTGCTGGGTTTCGATCTGGTGATGAATCTGGCCATGGGACTGGCACTGGGTCGGGCGCTCAAGCAACCGACGGATCAGCCGGAAGGTTACGTGGGATACTGGCAGCAAGCCATCTGGCAGGCTCAGTCGGCCGGTATTCTGGCGAGCATGATGCCGCGAGGCCAGCGTCCGGCCTTTGGCCTGGCCTATCTGGCCGGGCTGCTCCATAACTTTGGTTATCTGGTGCTGGCGCAGGTTTTTCCTCCCCATTTCAAACTGGCTTGTCGTGCCTGGGAAGTGAACCCTGATATTGACTCGTCGGTGATTGAGCAGCACCTGCTGGGCATTACCCGCGAACAGATCGGCGCCCAGTTGATGGCGAACTGGGGGATGCCGGATGAAATTATCACGGCCATCCGCCAGCAGAAGAACCCGGCGTTCAGCGGCGAGCATGACGTATACCCGCGCCTGCTCTGGCTGGGAAGGCAGTTGTTGCAGGCCCGTGGCATTCCGCTTGGGACGCCAGCGCCGGTGCCCGATGAGCTGTACCGGAGCCTCGGTCTTGACCGGGCACGGGTCGAAGAGGAGTTCGACGAACTCGTCACCAGTAAACCCGGGATCATGGCCATGGCGGGCATGATGGGCAACTGAGTGATGGCCCGTACCGACTCCGGTCCGGCTCAGAAACGGTAGTGGCGTATGGCCGTGGCGGCACGCCGGATTTCATCGGCGTGTTTCTGTTCCAGGGCAAAGCGCTCGCGGTCCAGCTTTTCCACAAAACGCTGATCCGTATCCTGGCGCGCCTGATGGGTTGGCATGTGCTGCATTTTATCGTGCATGTCCTGGAAAATCCGAAAGGGTGCCCGGGTCAGCAGTTCGGGCGCTACATGCTCCAGCAGTCCCTTGATTCGCAGGCAGGCCTCAGAGTATTCCACCTGGTCCTGCTCCACGGCCATGGCGAGCACCTGAATGCTTTCAATCATGCTTGCCCGGCGGTCGGCCTGAAACGCTTCGTTCCTGGCACGTATCCGGTGGCTTTGCCGAATGGCCTTCGATTGCTTGCGGATAAACAACGCCAGCAGCCCGATGGCAATGAGTCCGGTCACAATCAGGGTCCACTGAAGCCATACAGGCATGGGCGTTCCTTCTGTTTATGGTTTTGGCGTGCCTTCCAAGCAGTCGGTGAGGGCACGTTGGAGTCGGCCGTCAGGCCTGTCTGCGGCCCCGTTCCGCTTTCCAGAGCCGGACGTTGACGGTCTGGCCATTGAGTACGGAGGTGCCGCTCAGCGGATCAATCTGGTCGTCCCGGATGACATCGTTGATGCTGGCACCGGCATGCGCCTCGGCGACGCCCTGTCGGGTTCCTGCGCGATTATGCCCCCAGCCGTGGGGCATCGAGACAACCCCGGGCATCACCTCATCGGTAATGTCCACGGGCACCACGATCCGACCCACGTCAGTGCTGACTTCCGCCGAGTCGCCGGCACTGAGTCCGCACCGTGCGGCATCGCGGGAGTGAATCATCAGCGTGCAGCGGTCCTTGCCTTTCACCAGGCGCTGGCTGTTGTGCATCCACGAATTGTTACTGCGCACATGGCGACGACCGATCAGCAGCAACTCATCGGATACCGGCTCATTCAACCGGGCGTGCAAGCGCTCAAGATCCTGTAGATAACGGCGCGGCGCCAGGTTTATCTTCTGGTCGCGGGTAAACAGCCGGTCCGGCATGCACGGCCGTAACGGGCCCAGGTCCACGCCGCTGGGGTTGTCCTTCAGGGCCGCCAGGGACAGCCCCTTGGGAAGATCCTGCCAGCGTCGATCCAGCGGACTGAGCCGAGCGAGATTGCGCAGCGGATGCCGTTCCGGCAGTACATCCACGAGCAGATCGATCACCGGCTGAACCAGCGGTCGGACGCGTCCAACGTCCTGGCCATAGGGCCCGCTGCGGAGCATCAGGTCCAGCAGCGGATCGGGCCCGATCTGTTTGAACGCACGCCAGCCCAGTTCCGTGCGTACCGGCAGACGTCCACCGCGCGTTTGCTTTTCAAGGCGGTGGGCCAGTTCGAGCAGGATCTGCCAGTCATGTCGGGCGTCGGGGCCAGCGTCGAATAGCTTGGGGCTGTATTTGGCCACGTTGTGAACCGCAAACATGCTGAAGATCAGGTCGTAGTGGCTACGCTCGAGGGCTGCGGTCGGCGGCAGAATGACGTCCGCATGTCGCGTGGTCTCGTTCAGGTAGTAATCCACCGAGACCATAAAATCGAGCTGGCCAAAGGCTGCTTCCAGGCGTCCGCCATTCGGGCTGGACAACAGTGGGTTGCCGGCGACGGTCACAAAGGCGCGAATCTGGCCATTGCCCGGGGTGAGAATCTCGTCGGCCATGGTGCTGGACGGGAATTCGCCACCGAATTCCGGCAGGCCCTTGACCCGGCTGGTGCGGCGACCAAAGTGGCCGCGCTGTCCGGACATCCCGCCCAGGGCCACCATGTCGATGGCAGGCTGGGTGAACATCATGCCGCCAACGGTGTCCAGTTTGCCGGTCAGAATATTCAGCACATAGATCAGCCAGGTTGCGACGCCGCCATGCGCCTGGGTACTGGTGCCAATGCGCCCATAGAGCGCGGCCCGTGGCGTGCCGGCCAGCTGCCGGGCGAGATCACGTATGGCCTCGGCAGACAGCCCGGTGTGTGGGCTGACGGCCTCCGGAGTAAAGGGCAGGGACGCCAGTCGGACCAGGTCTACGTCTCGCGTCCAGGGTTGCGCATGTCCCGGATTGACAAGATCTTCATTGAACAGGGTGTGCACCATGGCCATCAACAGCAGGGCATCGCTGCCCGGGCGGACAAAGTGAAACTCATCGGCCAGCTTGCCGGTTTCCGTGCGACGCGGGTCGATGACCACCAGCTTGCCACCACGAGCCTTGAGGGCCTTGAGCCGACCCCGCACGTCCGGAACCGTCATCAGGCTGCCGTTGGATGCCATCGGGTTCGCGCCGATGCACATGAACAGGTCGGTGTGATCAATGTCGGGAATGGGAAACAGCACCTGATGACCGAACATCTCCAGACTGGCCAGCATGTGGGGTAGCTGGTCGTTGGAGGTTGCGGAAAAACGGTTCTGGGTACCCAGCGCACGCAGGAATGGCAGCGTAGCGATCATGGCGCCATGGTTGTGGACATTGGGGTTGCCGAGATAGGCGCCGATGGCGTTCTTGCCGTGTCGCTTGCGCACCGCGTGAAGGCGCTGTGCAACCAGATCGAACGCCTCATCCCATTCCATTTCCTGCCAGCCCTCGGCGGTTCGGCGAATCGGTTTTTTAAGTCGGTCGGGGTCCTCATGGAGATCCTGCAACGCCACGGCCTTGGGGCAGATATGACCGTGGCTCAGTGGGTCATTGTCATCACCCTTGATAGAGGCAATACGGCCCTCCCGGACGTCAATGGCCACGCCGCACATGGCTTCGCATAAATGACAGGTGCGGTAGTGAGTTCCGTTCTCCATGCAATCGTCTCCGGGGTTGCGATTCCGGATGCCATGACGGCCTCCGGTTTTGGCAGACGACCAGATTATCAGGAAAGGCCGACAAGGAGAAAACTGCGGCCATAAAAAAGGCCAGCGCGCGGGCTGGCCAGGTGTTCAAAAGGATGGGGCCGGGCCCCATCAATACCACGCAACGGCTTTACGCGGGTGGGGCAATCAGATCCTTGATCGGGTTGGACAGGAATTGCAGAAAGGCACCATTGACCGGGATTTTCAGGTCAAACACGACGGTACCATTGCCCACATTGACTCGGATGGTCTGCGGTGTCTGGTTCTGCTGCTCGATCACGGTCCGACCGTCGTCGAGGAATTTCACCCTGCCATTCAGGTCAAGCGTCAGTGGCACGCTGTGCTGGTTATGGGTGAGGTTGGCGCCCAGAAGACTTGGATTGAGATCCGGTGCATCAAGATAGACATCGACGGAGGCTTTAAACACCGGCGCGCCCTGGGCATTGCTTTTTATTACTCCCTTGATGAAGGAGTCCCGCGAGCCGCTGCCGTCATCCTCATAACGCATGCGAATGACCTGCGGACCGGTCGGCGTCTTCTGGAATCCGAATAATGGCGCATTGGCAAACACATCGACAGAACTGGTCGTCAGCAGAGTGGGGTAGAGTCGAACCTCGACGCCGGCTGAGGGGTCGTTGGGGTCGACGGGACCGATGATTTCGGTATTCAGGCCACCGGTCTGGAAGATGTATTGCAGTTGCGGGCACGCCTGCTGTGCATCGGCCCGGTTACAGCCCACCCGTGCGGAGGCGGTGTCGAGAGAGACAATGCGGGTTGACTGGGGCGCCGTAAAGCCTCCGTTCCCGTCCGCGGGATGATTGAACGGCTCGACACAACCGGCTGCGCCATTGTCATACGCCAGTCCACCGCTGGTCTGTGGGCAGTTAACGACCTGATCCGCATTCACATCCTGTACCGGCAGATTGCGCAGCGGGTTGAACACGGTTCTGGTCGTTTTGGCCCCCTTGAAATAAATGACCATATCCGGACCGCCTCGTTGACTGAGCCCGGCCAGTGCGTTGGTCTCCAGTGCCTGCCCGGCGGCTGAACAGATCACCAGGGTGCAGTCAGGCGTGGTGGTCTCGGCGGAGACCAGTGTATACCGGTAGAGGGTGTCTGGCTGCCAGGGTTGGTCCGGGAAGAAACGCAGCCGCTGGTTATTTTTCTGCAGGCGGCCCGAAACCGTTTCGGTCGTCGCGCTGTTGCCGGTGGTGTCGCCATTGAGGCTGATCACCTTCTCAACCTTGACGGTTTTGCCAAGAGCAATGGAGTTCAGGTCCATGGACTGGGAGAAGACCACCGTGATGGCCCGGTCGGCCGGCATGGAATGCAGTGGCATGGCTTCGTCCGAGCTGTTATCGGCAAGTCCGGCACACCGGCCGTGCAGGCCCGAGTTGAGATCTCGTCCAACTGTCACACAGGGGAACCCCGGGTAGGTTGTGACCGCCAGTGGTGAGGCCGACGACTGGTCAGCCAGCCGGGGCAGAGTGACGGAAAATGTGTGCTGCCCGGTATAGCCGTTACCGGCCAGGTCGGTCACCGTCGAAGGAACGGTCAGGGTGTAGGTGTCACCGTGCCGGAACCCGCCTCTGGGGTTGATGGCCAGGCTGGTGCCATCGAGTTTCATGTCAAAGCTGACATCGCCGGTGGAATTGACCAGGGTGATGGCACCCAGGGTATCCCGGTCAAGGGGCTCATCCAGATTGATGATCAATGGATCACCCGGGCGCTGACTGGCCTGACGCGCGCTGTCATCACCCGGCATCCAGCTAACGAGGCTCGGGCCGGTATCGTCAGCGGGAAAGCCCGGAGCAGTGGCCTGGTTCGACGCGTCAGCCTCGATGTGAAAGGCAATGGTCGAATCAGTAACTTCCTGACCCAGCAGATCGGGCTCGACGATGCCGATGGCATCAATCGTCAGTATACCGTCCCGGACGAACGCGATGCCGGTCAGTTCGACCCGCAACAGGTCCTGGGACAGCGAGGCATTGGGCTGGGCCTCTGCCGTGTTCATGGCAACATCCATGAACAGTTTGACGTGCCTGGGTGCGTCATCGGCATCGCTGTACGGGTTGGGATACAGATAGCCGGTGGCATCGGACACCATGGTGACCTTGATGGTTCCGGTTTTCTGCACCTTGCCGGTTGCCTCATTCAGGATGGGCACCCGCCCGTTGATGGCGACGTCCAGGCTGCTGCTGCTGAGCACGGTATTACGGGGAATTCGAAGCGGAACCGGTGTGTCGCCCGGGAAACTGGGCGCATAGGCCAGCTCTGCGTACAGGTCGCCGGTTTGTTGAGACGGGGCAGTTGTACCCTGAAGCACCGAATTCAGAACAACGCCGTTGATATACTGACCATCAAGAATGGAGCGCTTTGCGGTCGCGGGGTCGACGGTCAACCCGGAGTCCGTGACGCGCTGATAAAGCACCTCAGTGGGACCGGTATCCTGAGGTGTAAAGGTTTCTTCAAAGGGCTCAATGGTTGCGCCGTTATAGTTTGTCAGGCCGTCGACCGTCAAGGTGTAGGTCTGGCCGGCAACCAGCGTGTCGCCTGGCTGGCCGCAGTCCTTTTTGTCAGCGGCCAGGCACGGGTCGACGGTCAGGTAGCGGTTGCTGACCAGTAACGTTGCCGGTACCAGCTTGCCGGAGCTGTCCCGCAACGAAACGGTTTGCCCGTAGATGGCCGAATCCGGATGCACCGGCTGCGTTGTGCGAAGGCGAAAGGTCGAGAAATCCATGGGCTTGAACATGCCCGACGGTGAAGGGATCGTGCTCTCGACCTTGAACGTGGTCGCCAGCGAATCCAGCGCCTCGATATGCGTCTTTGCCGCGCGGGTCGAAAACTGAATGCCGTCGGCACCCGTCGCGTTTGGCGTAGGAATTGAACGCTGATCTGTGGTCAACAGTGGTTGCTCGAACACCAGGTTATAGTCCGTTGCTGTCGCAAGCGCCTGGGTGGGCGAGAGAACAATGCTTCGGTTGTTGTCGACGCCTGTGACCGTGAAGCTGACCCGGTTGCCCCCCGTATCGGACAACCGGATCTTGCTGGTCAGGTCCTGTTGGGCAAGGTCCACCGGCGCACTGAAGCGCAATACGATTTTGGCCGAGGGCGATGCCTCCTGCTGACCGTCCGCGGGGTAGGAGTAGACAACCGATGCCGGCTGCGTGCGCTGAATCATTGTTTGTACTTTGTCGCCACCGCACGCGCTGAGAACAAGGGCGAAACTGATGGCAAACAGGTGTTTATAAGTCATGTCAGCCACTCCTTCAGAATTTCAGCGTCATTGAGCCGGCAATGACCTGTACATCGCCGCTTGCCTCTACGACGGCGCCATTATTGGTGTTGCCGGGCCGGGTGTTGCTGATGGTGAAGTCGCGGCTTTTCAGCATCTGGTACTGGTACCCCAGATCGAACCGTACCGGGTGGGCGAAAAGGTAGGTGCGTTTGAACTCTGCAGAAACGCCCAGGCCGGCTATGTATTTATCGTTGTCAAAATAGTTGACGTCCTGAGTACGCGTGCTTTTCAGCGGCGATTTCTGATAGGCAAGTCCGGCCACCAGGGTAAAGTGCTCGCTTATCCTGTGAGCGGCGCCCAGGCGTGGAATCAGGATATCGTCAAATTTTGCCTGGGCCTGGTCTTTGATCGTATCGCCTTTGAAAGCGGCGCTCAGGTCAGACCAGTTCTGTTGCTCGACCGATGCGCCGAAACGCCAGTGACGCATCGTATAGTGAATCCCCAGTCCGTAGGCTGATGGCTGATAGGAATCAAGGGTGCTGACGGTGAAGTTCAATGGGTCAGACGACGGGATCAGCCCCGGAATGACAGTGTTCGCGTTGACGGTGGTCTTGCTGGTCGAACTGGTGCGAAAACTGATGGCGGTCTCGAGCCCGGTCGCCCAGCAGTCATTGTCAGGGCAGAGTGTGGCGCCGATATCGACGTTCACGCTGGCGATACTGCGAATGGACGGTTGGGCATTCACGTTGAGTTTTTCATACTGCGTGTTGCCGGCCAGATCGGTACGTGTCGTCAACTCGGCCTGCGAATGAAGCGTCGTGCGGGTGGCGAAGCCAGCGTCAATACCGCGCCATAGTTTGGTCCCGCCACCAATAATCAGGAACAGGGGCTGGCGACCGTAGGTAAGAAACTGGCCACTTTCAGAGGTTTCCGACTTGAACGCCAGCAGGTCCCGGCTGAATTTATCGACACCGGCAATAAAACCCAGATAAATCGGGTGGCCGCTGCGGGTGAGGTCTGAGAGGTCGGTTTTCAGACCGATGACCAGGTGCTGGCTCGGGGTTTTGGATAGGATGTCGCCATTGCGGTCTGCGCCTTTTGCCTGGAGTTTCTGTTCGGCATGCATCGCGCCGGCTGTCAGTTCGCCGCGTGGATCCTTAGCCAGAAAAGCCGGGTTGTAATAGGTCGTTGAAACCTGGTCGTTGAACATGGATAACGACTGCGCCGAGGCGACATCCATGGGGAATATGCCGTAGTTGCTACCGAGGTTGCCCATGCCGGCGTGGGCTTGCATAGACGCACCGGCGGCACCGGCAAAAATCAGACTGAACAGTGCCTGCCTGGCAAAGTGAGAAGACCGGTGAGAAGACCAGTGAGAAGACCGATTCATGACAAAGCTCCGTTTGTTTTTGTAGGGAATACCCATAATCCCACCCGGATAACGGGCTCTTCCATTTATGTACATATGTACTGCAAGCAGTGTAATCGCAATCGCAAGGTATGAATTTGGCCTCATTGACAATGGACGCTGTCGAAAGAATCAAGGGGATGAATGCCCGCGAAATCACCATCAGACTTGATTGGATCGGTCCGGAATGTCTAAGGCATTGTTTTTAGTTTATTAATCGCTTCAGGTGTAGGCCCGGGTTGACCCATGGCGTGCCCGGGGTTCCGTTTTTTTGCCGTTATCGGGTAGGCGCAGGTGCCCGAAACCACAGACGGGAAACGGATGAGGGCGTTTTGAAGTTTCGTTTCGTGGGCAGTTTGTTCTGAAAATGTGACGAGCATCACGCAAACAGGTGGGTGCTCGGATAGTCCGAATCGGAGCGTTCCTCTCGGGGCATACCGGGAGATACGGCAACGCCGTGCCCCCCGGTGTCAGCAGGCAGCGATCGGCCGGCGTGCTGATCAGCCGCTGGTGAGAATCGCCAGCAGTCTCTGGGCGTGTTCCGCAGCCTCTACGCCCAGGCTGGTAAGGTAGCCGCCATCAGACTGGGTTGTCAGTCCCTTCTGATGGAGCCGTTCAGCAGCGGCGATAGCACTCGCTGAGGCGGAATGCTGATGAACCTTGATGCCCTCCTGGGTCGAAGACAGGTCGAACAGGGCGAGCAGCTGGATTTCTTCTATCAGGTCCGGTGAGACAATCATGGCATGACCTCTTATGGTTATCAGTTATGACTCGGTTGTAGCTGACTTCAGGCTGTTTCGCCATGATCAGGCGGCACACTAGACTGAATGCCGGGTTCGAAGGCGAGGTGATGATTCCGCGACCAGGGTGGCGCCGGGCATCCGGAAATACTCCCCCTGGGAAAAATCAATGCCGAGCTCGACAACCCGGGCCTGTACCGCTGCGCTGTGAACGAATTCGGCCACGGTCTGTATGTTCAGGCTACGGGCAAACTGCACGATACCACGAACGATGGCCATGGCCGTCTGGTCCTCATCCAGATTCCGGACCAGGCTGCCATCAATCTTGATTATATCGACGTTCAGCCGCAGCAGGTGCTCGAAGTTGGCGTATCCGGTGCCGAAATCATCGATGGCAATCTGACAGCCGAACGGTTTGACCCGCTCAATGAAATGCAGCACCTGGCTGTAGTTTTCGATGCCGTCGGATTCGAGAATCTCAAAAATCACCCGCTTGCCGATATCCCGCGCCCGCAAGTGCCCGAGAATCCGGTCGAGAACATCCGTCTCGACCAGGTCTGCATAGGACAGGTTGATGGAGAATTCATAGGGCTGTCGGGCGAACATCTCGAATGACTTGTCGATCATGATGCCGGTGACCTGTCGCCCCAGTCTCAGTTTGTGGGCAATGCCAAGAAAAACACCGGCGCTGACGACATCGCCGTTGTCATCGCTCATCCTTACCAGGCATTCGTATTTGGAGATGCGTTGGTGTTGGTTGTCAAAAATGGGCTGGAAGTGCGGCACAATGTGATTGTTCAGTAGCGCATCCTTGAGGCGTCGGGCCCAGTAAAGGTTGTGCTGATAGTCCTTTTCCACCTGCTCCCGGGAGTCGTAGATCACATAGTTGCGCAGTTGTTCCCGTGCGCGCAGAAGGGCAATGGTTGCCTGGCTCAATAACTGGCCGGCGGCGGCTTTGCCCCGGTAGTGTTCGCGGCAGGCCACGCCCGTGCTGGCGTCAACACTCAGTGATTGCTGCTGCCAGTCAATGTGCTGATGGCGAAGAAAATCGCTGAGGTCATCGGCGAATGCATGGACGGTCGACGCCTCGATACGTGGACCGAGCAGGGCGAATTCCGCTCCTGGCAGGCGGTAAATACCTGACCTGAACTGGCTGTGGTCATTACAGAACTGCCGCATATGGCTGGCCACCGTGACCAGAACCTGATCACCACAGTCGTCCCCGAACAGACTGTTGAGCTCTTTGAAACGATCCAGGTTGATCAGCATCAGGCAGGCATCGCCCGGGGTTTGCAGATCCTTGAGCAGGCGGGCCCGGTTTGGCAGTCCGGTCAGTTCGTCGGTGTAGGAGGCACGCAATTCCCGCATCAGCAGGAGAATCCGATACAGCAGGTAAAGACTTAACAGCAGAAGCACCGAGCCGGTAATGAC
>JASBRL010000119.1 GCA_030149475.1 Marinobacter sp. | reverse complement strand
GTCATTGGTATTCCGATCATGATGGCGGAAGTCTTTATCGGTCGCAGTGGTCGCCGTAACCCGATCAACAGTATGCGCCTGCTGGCTGAGCGCAACAGACGTCTGCCGGCCTGGCGTGGTGCTGCCGGCATTGGGGTGTTGGCGGCCTTTCTGATCCTGTCGTTCTATTCAGTGATTGGCGGCTGGGCCGCAGCCTACGTTGGCCACGCTGCGCTGGGCGACTTCACCGGGCAGAATGCCGACGCCATCGGTCAGTTGTTCAGTGGCTTGCTGGCCAGCCCGTCGGTGCTGTTGTTCTGGCACACACTGTTCATGGTGCTGGTGGTGTTTGTGGTTTCCCTGGGGCTGAAATCCGGTCTGGAGCGGGCGGTAACCGTTCTGATGCCGGCGTTGCTGGTGTTGTTGCTGATTGTCGTCGGGTACGCCGGCACCACCGGCCATTTCGGTCAGGCTGTCGACTTCCTGTTCAGACCCGATTTTGCGGCACTGAGTATGAATGGCGTGCTGATTGCCATGGGCCATGCCTTTTTCACACTCAGCCTGGGCATGGGCGTGATGATGGCCTACGGCTCGTACCTGGGCCGCGACATCTCCATCGCCCGCACGGCCATCACGGTCTCGGTGCTGGACACGGTCGTGGCTTTGCTGGCAGGTCTGGCGATTTTCCCGGTGGTGTTTGCCAACGGTCTGGAAGCAGGCGCGGGGCCGGGCCTGATTTTCCGCACTCTGCCCCTGGCGTTCGGCCAGATGCCCCTCGGGAGCCTGTTCGGTGCCCTGTTCTTTCTGTTGTTGGTGTTCGCCGCGTGGACGTCGGCCATTTCGTTGCTGGAGCCGGTGGTTGAGTGGCTCGAGGAAAAACGTGGCATGAACCGGACCAGCAGCGCCATTGTGGCCGGTCTCGCCTGTTGGCTGCTGGGCATTGCCTCCATTCTGTCGCTTAATGTCTGGTCGGATGTCGCCCCGCTGGGCATGTTTGACCGGTTTGCCGGCAAAACGGTGTTCGATCTGCTGGACTTTTTCACCGCCAACGTACTGCTGCCGCTGTCCGGTCTGCTGACCGCGCTGTTTGTTGGCTGGATGGTGAGCCGGCGAACCCTTGAGCAGGACCTCAACATGACCTCTGCCGGGTTTGGCGCCTGGCTGACCCTGGTCCGGATCGTGACACCGGCGGCCGTGGCGGTGGTGTTCGTGTACAACCTGATCTAGTGCTAGCCGTGACGTTTCTGTGATCATTCCGGGATACACTGTTTAAGTGCCCGTGATTCACCCGTGAGCTGTTGTGGTCAGACTCTGTCATGACGCTTGCACATCGCAGGCCATGGATGAACACGGGGAGATGATCATGTTGACAGTAAAACGGGTAGCATGTGCCACACTGATGACGGCAGGCCTTTGGAGTGCGGGCCTGGTTCAGGCGGATGATATGGGCAGCGATGACAGTATGGGCCACGATAGTATGAGCCAGGACACCATGAAGCACGATGGCATGTCCGACTCGTCCATGAAGATGAAAGGCGATCACGGCATGAAAAGCGGCGCCATGGGCAAGGGTATGAGCCATGATTCCATGTCATCGGATTCAATGAACCCGGATGAGACGATGGGCGGCGAGACCATGTCCGATGGTATGAACAAGGACACCATGGGCCACACCGGTTCGGACAAAATGAAGTAACCCCCCGCCTGGGTCTGCGCCTGACCGGTAGCGTCTGGCGCCGATCCGCCAGCGCTGGCACAAACAGTACCTTCGGGAGTGCGGCACACCATGACGCGTACGGTTCTGATAGTGGAAGACAATCCCGGCATCGCGCAACTGGTGCAGATGCACGTTGAGGATCTGGGCTGTCGGGCGCTGGTTGAAAATCGTGGTGATAGCGGACTGGCCCGTTATCAACAGGGCGGTGTCGACCTGGTGATTCTGGACCTGATGTTGCCGGGCCTCGACGGTCTTGCGGTATGCCGGGAGATTCGCGCGGGAACCGGCTATGTGCCGGTACTGATGCTGACCGCCAAGAGCTCCGAACTGGACCGGGTGCTGGGCCTGGAAATGGGTGCCGACGATTACCTGACCAAACCCTTCAGCGTGGCTGAACTGGCCGCTCGGGTGAAAGCCCTGTTTCGCCGTGTGGACGCCATGTCCGCCAGCCCGGAGCCGGCTCAGGAGCCGACCGTGATCGAGTGCGACGGCCTGGAGATTGATCCCGTGCGCCGGCGTGTTCAGGTGCGGGGTGAGGAGGCGGAGCTGACCGCCCGGGAATTTGATCTGCTGTGGCATTTTGCCACTAATCCGGGACGGGTGTTCAGCCGCATGCAACTGCTGGACGCGGTCTGGGGGTACAACCACGAAGGGTATGAGCATACAGTCAATACCCACATCAATCGCCTGCGCGGCAAGATCGAGCCGGAACTGGCCAATCCCCATTTCATCCAGACGGTCTGGGGTGTGGGTTATCGATTCCGGGACTGACGCATGCTGAAAACGCTCTATACGCGCCTGGCGCTGGGTCTGTTTGTGTTGCTGGTGACGGTTGGGCTGGTCTATTCCGTCATCAGCGTTTACACCCTGCGGGACTACAATGCGTCCGTTAATCAGGCGCTCAACCGCGACCTGGCCCGCAAGCTGGTGTCGGACCGCAACCTGATTTCCGAAGGCCAGCTCGACCAGAAAGCCCTCAAGAAGTTGTTTTCGCTGTACATGACCATTAACCCCAGTATTGAGATCTACCTGCTCGATACTGAAGGTCGCATTCTGTCCTATTCTGCCGATCCGGATAAAATAAAGCGCAAACGGGTATCACTCACGCCCATCAGGACCCTGCTTGCCGACCGGTCGCAGTATCCGATTCTGGGGGATGACCCGCGCAGCTACGAGCGCCAGAAGGTGTTTTCGGTGACCCCCATTCCATCGGCGGATAATATTCAGGGTTACCTGTATGTTGTGTTGCGGGGTGAGGAGTACGATTCCGCTGAGCTGATGGCCCGCACCGGGCACTTTATCGAGATGAGCGCGTGGACTGTGGCCCTGAGCCTGATTGTGGGCATGTTGGCGGGGCTCGCGGTGTTCCGGCTGCTGACCCGCCGGCTGACCCGGCTGACCAAACTGATGGAGGCATTTGAAACCGGAGGCATGACCAATCGCCTGCCCGCAACCTGGCAACAGTCGCGACCGGTGGTCAGGGATGAAATTGATTATCTGGGCGTAACCTTCGATCACATGGCCCAGCGTATCGCCAGCCAGATCGAACAGCTCCAGGAGAAAGACGCCCTGCGCCGTCGCCTGGTGGCTCAGGTGTCCCATGATCTGCGTACGCCACTGGCCTCCATGCAGGGCTATGTCGAAAGCCTGCGCCTGAAGCATACCACCCTCAGCGAGGAACAGCGGGCCCGGTTTCTGGACATCGCGCTGACCGAAGGCCGGCGTCTGAGCCGGCTGGTGGATGAGCTGTTTGAACTGGCGGCCCTCGAGGCAGCGGAAAAGAAGCCATGCCTGGAACCCTTTGCGCCCGCCGAACTGGTTTACGACGTGTGTCAGAAACACCAACCTGAAGCGACCCGTAAAGGTATCAGGTTGACGGTCGACGGAGGTCTGGCGCAGCCCCTGGCCTGCGGTGACCTCGGCATGACCGAACGGGTGCTGGACAACCTGATCACCAACGCGCTTACCTATAGCGCCGACGCCGGTCAGGTCAGTCTGATCATGGATTCCGGGCCCTCCGGGCTGATGGTCCGGGTCAGCGATACCGGCCCCGGAATTCCGGATGCCGACCTGCCTCACATTTTTGATGCTTTCTATCGTGGCGATACCCGCCATGTCGGCAGCCATGCCGGCCTGGGGCTGGCCATCGCCCAGCGGATCATGGCGCTGCAGGGTGGCAACATCGAGGCGGCGAATAACGTTGAGGGGCCGGGCGCCACGTTCACGATCACCCTGCCATTGTCTGACGCCTGACTACCGTTACTCACCCGGACCAGGCCAATCGCTGGTCCGGGTGATCCTGCCGGCGTTATAAATTCGTAACTCTTTACAGATAACTGCGTAATCCCGGGCGCGCACACTCAGGAACGTCTGTTGATAAGGCCGGTTTTCGTTCCGGCCCGGGCGCAGCCAACGAGAGAGGTATCGATGATGAAACGCTCTATATTATTCGGATTGCTGGTGCTGATGGGCACTCTGGTCGGGTGTCAGGCCGGTGCGGTGGATGACGCCTCCGCTGATAGCCAGTACGCCCCGAAGGATCCGTCACTGAAAGTGGCTACATTTGCCGGGGGCTGCTTCTGGTGCGTGGAGGCGGGGTTTGAGAAAATTCCGGGCGTGGTTGAGGCCGTATCCGGTTACGCCGGTGGCCACACCAAAAACCCGACTTACGAGGAGGTGTCGTCAGGCACCACCGGGCACACCGAGTCGGTTCAGGTCTATTACGATCCCACCAAAATAACCTACGAAGGCTTGTTGCAGGGCTTCTGGCGCTTCATGAATCCCACGGACTCCGACGGGCAGTTCGTGGACCGGGGCAATCAGTACCGTCCGGCGATTTTCTACCATAACGCCCGGCAGAAGCGGATCGCCGAGGCGTCCAAAGAGGCCCTGGACAAGTCCGGGCGCTACGACAAGCCGGTCACCATCGAAATCGTGCCGTTCACCAGATTTTATCCGGCGGAAAAGTATCACCAGGATTACTATAAGAAGAACCCGATCCGCTACAAGATCTACACCTTCAATTCCGGTCGCTATCAGTTTATCGACAAGGTCTGGGGTGACGATCAGCACATTGATTTCAGCCAGTACGCGCCGGACAGCAGCAAGTCCGGGGGTCAGGCGATGGACAAAAGCGCTGACAAGGTGACCGTGCAACCGCCGGTGACCGGCTTCGGATTTGAGCCCGGCACGTTCCAGAAGCCCAGCGACGCGGTGCTCAGGAAGCAGCTTACGCCGATCGAGTATGAAGTGACCCAGGAGGACGGTACCGAGCGAGCCTTCAATAACCCGTACTGGGACGAGAAGCGTGCCGGTCTGTACGTGGACGTGGTGTCGGGTGAACCGCTGTACCTGTCCACTGACAAGTTCAAGTCCGGCACCGGCTGGCCGAGCTTTACCAAACCGGTGAATCCGGATGCGGTGGTGGAGAAGAAAGACCGAAGCTGGTTTGGCACCCGGACCGAGATCCGCAGCCGTTACGCGGACTCGCACCTGGGCCATGTCTTCAATGATGGCCCGGCCCCCACCGGCTTGCGCTACTGCATGGACTCAGCGGCCATGCGCTTTGTCCCCAAAGAGCAGATGGTGGCGGCCGGTTATGGCCAGTATGTGGATCAGGTCGCGCCGCCGGTCAAACGGTAAAGCGCGCGACCTGTCCCTTGAGATCATCGCCCAGTCTGGCCAGTTCATTGCTCGCGCTGGCCACCTGGCCGGCGGAGCTGGCGGACTGGTCGCTGACGTCACGAATCAGAGTGACGTTCTGATTGATGTCTTCAGCGACCGAGGTCTGCTGTTCCGCCGCGGTGGCAATCTGACTGTTGAACTGCTTGATCTCTTCCACCGCCCGGGAAATTTCCCGGATGGTTTCGCCGGTCGACCGTGCGCTGTCCAGCGTCCGGCCCGCGAGGGTGGTGCCAGACTCCATGGTCTTCACCGAGGCCTCCGCGCTGGTCACCAGATTGGTGATCAGGGTTTCAATTTCCGACGCTGAGCTCTGGGTACGCTGCGCCAGCGAGCGGACTTCATCCGCCACGACCGCAAAGCCACGACCCTGTTCTCCGGCCCGGGCCGCCTCGATGGCGGCGTTGAGCGCCAGCAGATTGGTCTGCTCGGCGACCGATTTGATCACATCCAGCACCGAGCCGATGTTCTGGGTGTCGGTCTGCAGGCCGCGGATGCGGGTCATGGACTGCTCGACTTCAGCATTGAGCTTGCTTACGTAGGACAAAGTTTCGTCCACTGCCCGCTCGCCGGAGGCGGCTTTATCACTGGCCTGGCCGGCGGCGGTGAAGGCGTCTTCCGCGCTGCGGGCCACCTCGTTGACGGTTGCCACCATCTCGTTCATCGCGGTGGCAACCTGGTCAGTCTGGTCTTTCTGCTGGGTAACGCCGGCACTGGTCTGGTCGGTGACTGCCGACAGTTCCTCGGCGGACGACGCGATGTTGGTGGCGCCGGCGTTGATGCCCTGCACTACATCCCGCAGACCCGACACCATGATACCCAGCGCCGTCAGCAATTTACCCATCTCGTCGCCGCGATTGCTGGTTATCTGCATACGCAGGTCACCGGACGCAACCCGGGTGGCCACATCCACGGCTTCGTTGATCGGCCGGGTGATCATGCGGGTCAGCAGCCAGGCCAACAGTGCGCCGAACAGGATCACAATGCCGGTTACAACGACGATAATCATGATCGCCTGACCGCGTTGTTCAATCATCTTCTGGAACTGTGCTTTTTGCAGATTCGTCGCTTCGCCGACGATCTGGCTGGCTACATCGGCCATCCGGAATTCCAGATCGCTGGTTTTGCGGATAGCGTCGACGGTGTTATGAAAGGAACCGACGTAGGTGTCAAACAAGGCAGTGATATTGTCTTTGACCGGTTTGTCGAGGAATGATTTTTCAATGGATTTGATCGAGCGGTCAGCCGAGGCGTCAAAGGCTTTGACGGCTTTTTCATCATGATCGACCAGAAAATCGCGCTCATAGCGGCGCATCTGTTTCAGGGTTGCGTTGGCCATGTACAGTGACGTTTCGTTGCTGAGGCGGCTTTCCACAACACGGGCATCTTTCTCAAGCTGGGCGACACTCGCGTCCCGCTCCTGTCGGTTACCGGCAACGTCATCAAGCAGGGCGCTGTAGTTGCGTGCGCCCTCGCCGATGTGCGACAGGCTGACCTTTTCGGCCGGCACCTGCAGTTTACCACGCAGATCGGCGACCAGCTTGCTGGCCTCGCTGATCAGTTCCTTGGCCTGGTCCACGTAGTCCGCCTTGCCCCGCATCAGGAAATTTTTCTCCTCCACCCGGGCGGCCCGCAGATCAGATTCGATCGTGCCCAGCCGGGCTACAATGGTGGAGCGCTCGCTGTAGCTGTTGATCGTCTGCAGCCCGACCAGGCCGATGGCGATGGCCAGTGCGATGAGCAGTGCAAAGCCCAGCGATAATTTCAGGCCGATGGACAGGTTGTTGTGGAGCTGGGTCACCCGCATGGTGGACTTCCTCATTATTTATTGTTGATCGTAAACAGAGCCTGTCCTGAATGCGGAAGATCCGGCA
>JASBRL010000116.1 GCA_030149475.1 Marinobacter sp. | reverse complement strand
GAAACGCTGGAAGCGGATCAAGGGGTTTGACCAACTGAAGCTGGTCGTGAATAACGTGCAGTTTCGGGATGGTATAGAGGTGGATGATCAATCCGACAGAGACGCTGCCTGATGGTCATACACCAGATTTGACAATAACTCTTCCAGCCTCTCACAACGGGCTTCCAATTCTTGGATCCGCTGCTGCTCCGGGGTCATCGCTTTGGACTTGGGTGTAACACCACCACGTTCCTCGGCAAGCTATTTTACCCATCGCCTGAGGGCGTTCTCACCGACATTTAAAGAGCGGCTGGCTTCGGCAACACTGTAGCCCTGGTCAAGCACCAGACAGGCAGCTTCCTGTTTGAACTCAGGCGTAAAAGATCGTCGTTTCCTGGTCATCAGACACCTCGCTTATGGTGGCGATATTACCACCTACGTTGGTGTCCGGAATCATTGAACCACTACATTTCACCAAATGGCACGAATAGTAAGGGGCGTATGGTTTTGGCCAACCTTAGGTATGCGTTGGTATCAACGAGGATTTTCGATTGGGGCATCAGGTCAACTCTGCGTGGATGCTCCGTGCATCGAGTAGTGGCATATCCAGCACAGTTTGAACATACCCCGGCCCTTTCTCGTGCTCTTTCAGGTATTTTCGGAGTAGGTTGAAAAACGGGGTTTCAAAAGCACCCTCTGCCTTTTCAACGTAGTCATGAGCGCTTGGCTTGCCATGTTCGTCGAGCTCGCTGCGCCCGAACAAAGCTTCACTAAGACTGAGAAATTGCTGATTAAATTTTGTTACAGCCCCAAAAAAGGATTTACCCAATTCAATTTCAGGCTTATTCAGGTGCGTTGCGTACTTGTTGACCTGCTGAAATATCGTATTTGGTGATATAACCTGCTGCTTGGCCATCTGCTTTAGAGTATAGATTTTTGCAGCGGTTGATGGCTTTTCGATTAGAACATCATAAGCCTGTTCTGCCAGCTCATGCGGGTAGAGCAAACTTGCGGCAAAGGCATCTGCAAAATCTTCAGCTTCGTCGCCTTCAAGGCTTGGAGATAAGCAATGCCCCAACTCATGGGCCATCCAGAACTTGAAGTCGTGGATATTGGTATCCAGATTCAGATAAACCCATGTGCTTCCCGAATCGGGAAGGTGTATGTGCACGGCATTTTCATGGCGCTGTTTAGCCCCCCACATCACCGGCACGACAACGGCTTGCAGTTCACTGAAACGGCGAATCAGGTGATTGAAATCAACACACTCTACCGGCCCGAGATTGATATCCTCCCTAACTTTTTTTGTCACTGTACGAAGATACTCATAATCACAGCTGGGCGACTTAAGCACCGGCGGCATTTCAAAGGTATCAAACGGCAAGTAGGGCACAAGGTGACGCAAAAAGCGTCCAGTCTCCTGCGCTTTTTCGATGTGATGATCCTTTGTTTTGGTTCCACGCATTTTGCGGAACGCCACTTTCGGGGCATAAGGATCCTCTTTGATGACCAACTCATCAAAAGAGAGATTCAGTAACTTGCCAAACTGAAGTAGCTTATTGGGGCGAGGATAAGACTTGCGCGAAAGCCACTGGGAAACGGCTTCTTTTGTAACGCCGAGAGCATCAGCCACTGCAGTCTGCGTAAGACCTGCTTCTTGCATCGCTCGTAGGGCTTTGATTGTGTCTAGTCTTTTTTGCATGGGGGCAGTTTAGATTGTCGTCAAGTTTTGTCAAGTTAAGACGATCGATGAGGCGTCGGAATTTTTTGGGATTTGAAATCGGTTCCGTTGCGCGTGTGGTCCTTACTTTTGAGGTAGGGCCAGTGGATTGGCCTTTCCCGGATGAGAGTGCCATCCCTCAGCCTCAAACGGAGACCGTTTCAGAGTCGTCTGTGGAAACGGGGTAGAGTCCGAAAAGAAAGAAGCGCTAGCAGCTTACAACGAGAATGGGGGTTCTTGCTGCTGGGAGGTGGTGATACCAAGTTCGGATATTATCAGCATCTTGTGTCTAGAGACTGATGTAACGGTTTTTGTGCAAAGGTCAAAGTTTTCGGAGATTCAAAAAGCCTCTACCACTCTTGGACACACCATGGACACAATTTGGACACAGGCAATAAAAAAGGACCTGCGTTTTCACGCAAGTCCTTGATAAATATGGCCCGCCCGAGAGGATTCGAACCTCTGACCTCTGCCTCCGGAGGGCAGCGCTCTATCCAGCTGAGCTACGGGCGGATTATACACTTTGTTCGAGAAGTCTAGTGGTCATGCTTCGCACGACTCAGCTGTACTGTCTCGCTTCGCTCCCACCATAAAGGCTGAAGGAGCTGTCAGATTGGGTGGTGGCCACCGAATTCGAGTGCGCAATCTTACGTGTGAAGCGCGTTTGTGTCCAGCCCCGACCGGGTGTTTCGGCAGTTCGGCTGAGATTGCGTTCTGTTGTCGGTGGGCTGGAGTCTGACGCACGATGAGCTTGTGTTATGGGGCATCACGATCAAATCGGGAAGGCGAGCGAAAACGTTTTGGATTTTGAGGTACGTAGTGGTTCTATGTAACGAAGGATCCGGGAAGTTTGAGTGCTTTCTCACCGGCGCAGCAGATGAACGAATTAACCAGAGGGGATATCAGGAGGCCTCATGTCCGACACGGAACAGTTTGCCAGTGATAACTATTCAGGAATCTGCCCCGAAGCCTGGGCCTATATGGCCAGAGCCAATGAGCAGGATGCCAGTGCCTATGGCGAGGACGCCTGGACCCAGCAGGCGGCCGACCGGTTGCGCGAGACCTTTGAGTCGGATTGTGACGTGTTTTTTGTGTTCAACGGCACCGCCGCCAACTCCCTCAGTCTGGCGGCCATGTGCCAGTCGTTTCATAGCGTCATCTGTCATGAACTGGCTCACGTGGAAACCGACGAGTGTGGTGGTCCGGAGTACGCATCCAACGGCTCGAAATTGCTGGTGGGCAGCGGCGCCAATGGCAAGCTGACACCCGCGAGCATCGAGCAGCTGGTCACCCGTCGTTCCGATATCCATTACCCCAAGCCCCGGGTGATCACCCTGACCCAGGCCACCGAGGTAGGCACGCTTTACAGCATCGATGAGCTGAAGGCGATCCGTGCCGTCGCGGATCGGTATAAACTGCACATCCACATGGACGGCGCCCGGTTTGCCAACGCCGTGGCCGCCATGGGCTGTACGCCGGCAGACATCACCTGGAAGGCGGGCGTCGATGTGCTGTGTTTTTCCGGCACCAAGAACGGGCTCGCCGTGGGGGAGGCGATCCTGTTTTTCAATCGGGCGCTGGCGGAAGATTTTGAATGGCGCTGTAAGCAGGCCGGACAGCTGGCCTCTAAAATGCGGTTTATTTCGGCACCCTGGTGCGGGTTGCTGGAAAACGATACCTGGCTGGCCAACGCCGCTCACGCCAACGCCTGTGCCGCCCGGCTGGCCGCCGGTATTGAGTCTCTGGAGGGTGTCAGTCTGAGTTTCCCCCGACAGGCGAATGCGGTCTTTGTGGACCTGTCCGAGGCGCTGCAAAAAAACCTCCGTGCTCGGGGCTGGCACTTCTATACCTTCATCGGTGGTGCCGCTCGCTTTGTCTGTTCCTGGTCCAGTACGGCTGCTCAGGTGGATGCTCTGATTGCCGCCATTGCCCGTGCGGTGGCAGAGCCCTGAACCGTTCTGGCAGCTGGCTATTTATCAGGCTTGCAATTCCCTATGCGAATGACAATAATTATCACTCATATTGTAATCCGTGGAGTTTGCCCCGTATGTATATCTGTCTTTGCCAGGGTGTGACTGATCGTCAGGTGCGTGAAGCCGCTGAAAACGGCTGCCAGTCCATGCGCCAGTTGGGCAAAGAGTTGGGAGTTGGTCGCCAGTGTGGTCGCTGCGCGGCCAGTGCCCGGGAAATTCTGCGTGAGTGCCAGACGCCGGACTATCTCACCCTCGCGGGCCTGCTTGCAGAGCCTGCCTGACTCGTTTTCGTTGTTGTTCTGTTCATTTTCCAACATTTCTTGATTCGATTTTTGAATAAATAATTTTTTTGTTCAAAAAAAACAAACTAAAACTCTGTCCTTTTTGTTGACCCCCCTACCTGTCTTTCAAGACGTTCTGTTTGCCTCGGAGACGTGTCCTTGGCGGCACCTGTCACCTCCTGGATTATCCGCTCTCCTGGTTCGGCTTCACGTCATTAAAGATGACATGTAAACATCCGCTTCTATTAAAATTATCAAACCGTAACAGGTATTTAACCTGATGCTGCGATAACGTTTGTGGCTGGCGGAATCGGCTCTGGGCAGGCGGTTCAGGGCAGGCCCGGGGTAAGGGGCGAGCGCTTCAGGCAAAAAGTTCTGCACAAGCATGGAACCGTTTGGTTGACGTCAGCGTGATACCCAAACAGGTCATCCGGTGACCATTGAATGGATTGGCCTGGGGTTGTTTTCACTGTGATAGTGAAAAAACAGTGCAAAAAATCGAACGACATGTAGCCGGATGCGACGTTCGAGTTTGATTAAAACGATCAATAACGAAAAATTAATGAATCGCAGTATTGGGTGCCCTCTGGGCGCTGGCGAGGATTTTCGGCGTCATCCAGCTCGCGGCCGGAAGACGCTCAGGAGCGGATCTTGAATTGATCGACGTGGTTTTCCCTGGGGAATGGCATTTCAACAGTGCGCTCTCCCGGGCAGTAGGGATCGCCAGTGGATCGGCAAACCAATCCGGGCAAGAGCCAGTCAGGCAGGCCCGGGTGGACAATACGCAAGGGAGAAGGACGCATGCGAATCAGTATTTTTGGTCTTGGTTACGTGGGTGCGGTATGCACCGCCAGCCTGGCCCGGCGAGGACATGAGGTTCTGGGAATCGACGTTTCCCAGAGCAAGATTGACCTTATCAACGCCGGCAAATCACCCATTGTGGAGCCCGGGCTGGAGGCCCTGCTTTCAGCCGGTCGCGACAGTGGCCGGATCGACGGTATGACCGAAGGTTACACCGCCGTTCACGAAAGTGAGCTATCGATGATCTGCGTGGGTACGCCAAGCAAGCCCAATGGCGACCTCGACCTGCAGTTTGTCGAAAAGGTCTGCCGCGACATTGGTCTGGCGTTGCGTGACAAGCGTGACTGGCATCTGGTTGTGGTCCGCAGCACGGTTTTGCCGGGTACGGTTCGGGATATCGTGATTCCGGTGCTCGAAGAATCCTCCGGGAAACTCGCCGGAACGGATTTTGGCGTCTGCGTGAATCCCGAGTTTCTCCGCGAAAGCACAGCGATCAAGGATTACGACCAGCCGCCCATAACCGTTATCGGTGAGCTGGATGCCCGCTCCGGGGACCTGCTGGCTGAGATCTACTCGGACCTGGACGCGCCGATCATGCGCAAGCCCATCGAAGTAGCGGAAATGATCAAATACACCTGCAATGTCTGGCACGCCACCAAGGTCAGCTTCGCCAATGAAATCGGCAACATCGCCAAATCGCTGGGTGTTGATGGTCGCGACGTAATGGACGTGGTCTGCCAGGACAACAAGCTCAACATTTCCCGCTATTACATGCGTCCCGGATTTGCCTTCGGTGGTTCCTGTCTGCCCAAGGATGTGCGCGCGCTGACCTATCGGGCCAGCCAACTGGATGTGCGGCATCCGTTACTGAGTTCGATCATGAGCAGTAACAACGAACAGGTCACCCGGGCGTTTAACATCGTGACCAGCTATGGCTGCCGGCGGATTGGCATGCTCGGGCTGAGTTTCAAATCCAACACCGATGACCTGCGTGAAAGCCCGCTGGTGGAATTGGCAGAAATGCTGATTGGCAAGGGCTATGAGTTGCAGATTTTCGACCGCAATGTGGATTATGCCCGCACCCTCGGTGCCAACCGTGACTTCATCAACGCCAGGATCCCTCACCTGACCAGTCTGATGGCAACCGATCTGCGCGGTGTTGTGGACCATGCCGATGTGATCGTGGTCGGCAATAACGACGAGCTGTTCGAGACGGTGACGGCGGAGGTCCCGTCGGGCAAGCGGTTGGTCGACCTTGTTGGCTTTATGAAAACCACTACCAATGGTGTTCTGGAGGGCATCTGCTGGTAGTAAAGGGTCGGCGAGCGCCGTCTCAGCCCTGCCTTGGCAGGCGGCGTCTCGCCAGCGGATCTGTTGTTTGGACGATTTTGGTGTAAGGAAGCGCGCATGTCACTTATGTCTGACAATTCCCTGTCGCGGGCAGGAGGATGGTGCCTGTATCTTGCCCTGTTAGGGGCACTGGCGGCCATTCTGCCGAATGCCTACCTGCTGCCGGGCGGTGCTCACTTTATTCTGATTGTGGGCGGAATCGGGCTCTGGCGTTATTCCATGGGCATCACGCATTTTGTCCGCGGCATGTATTTCCTGCATTGGGCCTATCCCCGTTTGCGGCGCCAGGCTCAACGCCTGGGTGACGGTGGCAGGCCGTCTCATGTGTATCTGATGGTCACCAGTTTCCGCATCGATGCACACACCACTGCCATGGTCTACGAGTCGATTATCCGGGAAGCCATGGCCGATGGCTGGCCGACCACGGTCGTCGCCTCCATTGTCGAGTTGTCGGACGAAATGATCATGCGGGCACTGTGGCGCCGACTGGATCCGCCGGACCACGTTCGGCTCAAGCTGGTCCGTATTCCCGGCACCGGCAAGCGCGATGGCCTGGCCTTCGGCTTCCGCACCATTTCCCGGGATCTTCCCGACGACAATGCCATTGTCGCGGTAGTCGATGGCGACACCTTGCTGGACCCGGGTGTTGTCCGTCGCACCGCCCCTTATTTCAGGCTGATGCCGAACATCGGCGCACTGACCACCAACGAGTTTTGCGAGGTTCGTGGCAGCTATCTGATGTCAGAGTGGCACAAGCTGCGCTTTTCCCAGCGTCACCTCAATATGTGTTCCATGGGGCTGTCGCGCCGGGTGTTGACGTTGACCGGGCGCATGTCCGTATTTCGGGCCAGTGTGGTGACCCGGCCGGAATTTATCGCTGATGTGGAGTACGACTCGCTGCGCCACTGGCGCCTGGGCCAGTTCCGGTTTCTGACCGGCGATGACAAGTCCAGCTGGTTCAGCATGATGCGTCTGGGCTACGACACCTTCTATGTGCCGGATGCCTCCATCAGCACGGTTGAGCATCCGCCAGACCCGAGTTTCCTGCGTTCAGCCCGGCAACTGATGTTTCGCTGGTATGGCAATTCCCTGCGCCAGAACACCCGCGCGACCAAGCTGGGCCCGCGACGCCTGGGCTGGTTTACCTGGTACGTGCTCTGGGATCAGCGGATTTCCATGTGGACCAGCATTCTGGGGCTGACCGCGGCCATCATGGCATCGATCAAGTACTCCGGCGTGGTGCTGATTGCCTATCTGCTGTGGATCGGTCTGACCCGGCTGGCGCTTACCCTGTTGCTGAGGGCGACCGGGCACCCGATCGGACCGGCCTATCCCTTCATTCTCTATTTCAATCAGATTTTCGGGTCGCTGGTGAAGATTTATGTGTTCTTCCGGCTCGACCGGCAGTCCTGGACGCGTCAGAAGACCCGGTTCAGCGCCAATGCAGCGTCCTTTCAGCAACGGCTGAACAAGTGGTCATCCCGGGTGATGACATTTTCGTCCGTCAGCATTTTTCTCGCGCTGGTCATGGCCATGGTCTGACAGCACCGTGGGTCGCCCATACATAGGTCAGTTTTGAACGATAACCGTCAGAGGTCAGAAACATGAATAGTGCAGCCGCAGCACCGCAATTTGTCCATGAATCGGAAGCCCAGCGACAGTTTGCTCGGGTCCGGCTACCCGCCAAGCTACTGGTCAACCTGGACGGGCATACCGGAAAGTTCGCCATCGACGACATTTCCGCCGGTGGTTTCAGTGCCCAGACCGGATCGGAATCGTTGCGGCGCGGACAGTTGTACAACGGCCGGCTGGTGTTCAAGGTCGATGGTTTCGACCTGGCGATGGAAGTGAGTTTTGTGCCCCGCGTCATGGACCCGGAGCGCGGCCGTTGCGGGTGCGAATTTCAGAATCTCGGCGCACAGGAAGTATCGACGCTTCGCTATCTGATTACCTCCTTCCTCAGCGGCGAACTGGTCTCGGCCGGCGACGTGCTCAACACCCTGTCCCGGGAGAACTTTACTCGTGCCCGCAAAGGCAAGGGCAGTCAGGACCTGGGGCTTCTGGGACGTATCCGCGCCACCGCGGCCAGTCTGGTGTTCATGCTGGTCGGTATGGTTGCCGTGGGCTACGTGGGGTATCAGCTCTGGCAGATCTATTTTGTCACCCATGCCGAGTCGGCCATGGTCGCCTCGGAGCAGGTGCCGGTATCCGTGCCCAAAGACGCCAAAGTCACCACGCTGGTCAAAGCGGGCGAGCCGGTCAAGGCAGGCCAGGCGATCGCCACCTTTGATGCGCCCATGCTGGCGTACGTCAACGATCTGGTGGGAGAAGGTACCTACACCGTCGATCAGATCGAAAAGCTGCTCGGGCAACGGGTTCGAGGCACGCTCACCAGCCCTTGCGATTGCAAGGTCATGAGTCTGTTACCGGCCAACGAGCAGTACATGAGCAAGGGTGAGCAACTGGCGGTGTTGGCGCCGGCCGATGCGTCGGCCCATGTCATCGCCCGCTTCAGCTTCGAGAATGCCAACAAGCTGGAAGAGGGCCAGTCGGTGACGTTGCGACTGCCGGGCGGCGAAACCCGCAGCGGCACGATTACCTCACTGTACGTCGATTCCGAGCGCCCCAATCAGCCGGGCAATGCCATCAGTGCGCAGATCGAGTCGGACAAGCCGTTACCCATGACGGCCATTGGCCGGCCCATCGGCGTCACCCTTGATCATATCCAGTCACCCGCGCTGGATGGTCTGTCTACCCGGATTTCCGGGCTGTTTTGAGGCACGTGATCATGACCGTTCGAGGTGTCATTCTATCTGGCCTGATGCTGGCCCTGATGACGGGTTGCAGCAATCTTCCCGACATGCGGCGCGCGGAAAAAGCCGCCGAGTGGGGAGATGTAGAACAGGCCAGGCAACAGTTGGAAAAGCTCGCCCGGTTTGGCCTGCCGGACGCCCAGGTCGCTCTGGGTGATCTGTACGCAGATCGCGATACGCCCGAGGACCGTCGTCTGGCGCTGCAGTGGTACCGGATGGCCATGAAACAGGGCAGCGAACGGGCGCGTATTCGGGTCGGCAAACTCTACGCCCGGGAGGGCAATACCCCGGAGCAGCGTGCCGAGGGCGCCCGCTACCTGCGGAAAAATCTGGCCAACGGGGATGACAGTGCGCTGATTCCACTGATCAATCTGTATCTGCAATATCCCCGCGAGTTTGCCGACCGGGATCCACTGGTACTGATCAAGCGGGCGCGAGCCAAGGGCGATCCTGCTGCCGACTATGCACTGGCCCGGTACTACCTGCTGAATGACGGCTTCAAGGCCCATTTGTCTGACATTGAGTCATTGTGTCAGCCCATTGCCGAAGCGGAGCCGGACTGCTTTCCGCTGTTGGCGCGGGTCTACATGATTCAGGACCGCCCCGACGAACTCAAGGACCTGGTCAAGCGGGCAGAAGACGACTGGCGCACCGGTGAGATTGACGATCGGGCGCTTTATCTGTTTGCCCGGTGGCTGTCCGATGACGAAGCTCCGCAACCCCAGGTTGCCACCTCCGACAGGTTGTACCAGCTCCTGACCCCGCAATACGTGCCTGCGCTGACCGCGCGTGCCCGACTGATTATGGACAACACCTATCTGGCAGAGCCGGACACGGTCATCAAAATGCTGCAGGACGCGCGCGCCAGTGGCGATCTGAAGGCGTCCCTGGCCCTGGCCCGTGCCTATGAACGGGGACGCATTGTGCCGTTGAATCCGGAGAAAGCTATCCAGTACGCCGAGGAGGCCGTCGCGAAGTATCCCTCTGCGGATTATCTGCTGGGCCGGATCTACAAGCGGGGCTATCTGGGCGAACCCGACCCGGAAAAAGCACTTCAACACCTGCTCAGGGCGGCGCGCGAAGGCTATCCCAAGGCGGACTACCTGTTGGCGGAACTGTTCTGGGAGGGCAAAGGCGTTGGCGTAAACCGGCGCTATGCCTGGTCGTTCTCCACCCTGGCGCTGCGTGGTGGCGTTGAGCGTGCCCGCACGTTGCGCCAGGAAATGGCCGGCTCAACACCGCAGGCGCTGCGTGACGATGCCGAGCAACTGATGAAGCAGGAAGTCGCGTTCAGACAGCAGCGGCGGACGAAGGATGTTGTCGCCGCACGATCAAATGAAACGCCTGGAGGGCAACCCAGATGAGGAACGAACAGAAGCGGGCGGTCCTGGTGGCCGCATCTCTAGGGTGGATCAGCATCGCCGTGCTAACCGCGCCGTTGACGATGGCCGCCACCGATGCCCCGGAAAACGGCAACTCGCCCCGGCTGATGGAGCAGTCGACCCGGATCAAACTCACCGCCATCAGTGATGACGATCGTAGTCTTGGGTTGCAGCCTGGCGCGCAAATACAGTCCAACGAGTTGGGCATCGATATCAAGCCGGAATGGCTATGGCAACTGTCTCCGGACTGGAAAGCATATTTGCGCGTGCAGACTTTTGCGGCAACAGGGAAGGTGGATCTCAGTTATGAATTTGGCGGTAATACCCGAACAGTCACCAGTGGATTTCTGGGCCTCAGGGAGGCCTGGTTTGATTACAGCGGATTGAGTTCTTATCCCGGGGAGTCCATTCGTTTTGGCCGCGAAAGGCTCAAAGAGCAGACCGGGCTATGGTGGGATGAGGACATAACGCTGGCGCGCTGGATCTTTGACACCTCCCTGCTCAGTTCAACGGTTGGGGTGGCGCAGAAACTTGCCAATATGCGGACCGATAGCAATAGCCTCAATCAGGGCAGACGGGATATCGCCCGCGTTTTTGGTCAAACCCGCTGGCAGTGGCGCCGAAGCCATTACCTTGGGTTGCTGGTGACTCACGCCGAAGGCTATGGGAACCGGGCGCCTGACTACGCGGCGCGAGGGGAAGCGGTTGAGGGTCGGGACGTTTCTCTGACCTGGGCAGCCATTACCGCTGATCGCGACTATTTCGACTGGCACTCTCATGACATCTGGCAGTATTTCGCCTCGGCCGCGACCGTGATTGGCAGTGATTCCGGCAGCCAGCCGGATGCCGCCGCCGTCAGTGGCTATCGCGTTCAGGACCGGAGCGTGTCCGGCTGGGCCGCTGACCTGGGGTTACGGGTACAGATTCTCGACACCCCGCGCTGGGTGGTCGGTGCCCAGGGTGCGGTCGCGTCCGGCGGCCGTGATGGCAATCACAGCGATGCGTTCCGCCAGACCGGCCTGCAGAGCAACCGCTCCCGCTTCACCGGCACTCGCTCCCAGGTCCAGCGCTTCGGCGAAGCGTTTCAGCCGACATGGAGCAATCTCCGGGTTGTTACGCTCTATACGGCGATTTCCGACCGTGAAGACTGGGACGCCAATCTGTTGTATCACCGCTACTGGCTTCAGGACCCGTCGGGTACAGTCCGGTCGGACCTGATCGCGCCCGGCAATTCTGGCACCCGTACTGATCTGGGCCAGTCCGGCGATATTGTTCTTGGCTACTACGGTGACAAATCGTCCAATCGCTGGGTGCCGGTCAACCTGACCTTGAGAGGTGGCATTTTCTTCCCTGGCGACGCCTACGGCGATGCTGCGCAAAGCTCGCGATACCGAGTCATTGCGGATATTTCCAAGCGTTTTTAGGAGGGCGTATGTCGTTTCGATACGGATTTATCGCACTCTGCACCTTGCTGCTGGCTTTCCCGGTATCGGCCGGTACGGATCTGGGCACCGGTGCGCCGACCGAGGCCGGCACCAATACGCCGCCGCCCGCAGTTGCGCCGGACGCTGATCAGTATCGTCTCCAGTATCTGCCGGGACAGGCGTTTGATCGCCCGCCACCGGATTTCCCGGATCTGTCAGTCTATACCCGTCAGCAGGTTGAAAAACGTCTCGCTGAGCGTGCCGGTGGGTCGCCCAAGGTTTCCGTCAAGCGCATCGCTGATGTGCCAGCACTGGGTGATTTCGTTGACGAGGGACGAGCGAAGGAATGGGTGATCCGCCAGTTCTCGCATCCTCAGGCCATTCTGGTGGAGAGCGGTCGTGTCACGCTCGATGAGGTTTACCGGCAAGTGGCTGATAGCCGTTATATGGACCGTGAAGGGGACGGCACCTATATCATTCGCCTGCCGCTGGCGGTGGAGCCGGATGCCACCCTGGTGATTCGCGACCGTACCCTGCGTCTGTCCGAAGAGCGGGGGGCGTTCATTGCCAACGATGGCTGGCTGGTGGCTGTTGACAGCCAGATCGTCGGCTGGCGCGAACAGGCAAACGGGCCGGCCACCTTTCAGAGCAGCGCGTCCTTCCGGCCATTTTTTGTCGGCTGGGGCGGCAGCGAGTCCTTTCTGGTCGGCACCACCATGGCCAGCATGGGCTATAACCAGAGTAAATCCTATGGCCTGTCGATCGCCCAGTACTCCGATTACGACAACGCCCGCCTCAAACGCCCGCCGCCCCATGCCTGGCTGATCGATTCCACGTTTGAAGACATGTACTACGGCTTCTACTGCTTTGAGGCCAAAGACGTGGCAATCATCAATAACGTGTACCGGGACAACATTATTTACGGCATTGACCCCCACGACTATTCCAGTGACCTGATCATCGCCGGCAATGAGGTTTATGGCACTCACAAGAAGCACGGCATCATCGTCTCGCGGGAGGTGAACGACAGCTGGATTATCAATAATCGCAGTTACAACAATGGCTTGTCCGGAATCGTTCTTGACCGGCAGAGCAGCGGCAATGTGATAGCCAATAATGTTTCTTACGACAATGGCGGGGATGGCATCGGTCTGTACGAGTCACCGGACAATCTGCTGTGGGGGAATCGCGTGTTGAACAACCTGCGCAACGGCATCCGGGTGCGCAACAGTACGGGGGTCGGCATCTACAATACGGTGGCGGTGCTGAACGGAACCTGGGGCATTCTCGGGCAGCTCAAGGATCTTTCCGCCACTGACCGTGATTTTGTTGAGGATCACTACACCTACGCCGTGTCCATGACTGTTGTGGGTGGCCAGCTGGTATCCAACGCCAGCGGCCCTCTGTCTACGGATAACCCCGATTATCTCGCGCTTTATAACGTCAGTATGCGTTTTCCGCGTTCTGACGCCGGCATTCATTTTGGTGGCGTTATGGGATCGCACCAGATGGCGATCATGGATGCCCTGTTTAACCAGAAACGCGGCGTCACGCTGCAACCTGAATCGACGCTCTGATGACAGCAGGCATTTTGCCAGGGAGAGACCGTGGTTTTTTCATCCAATATATTCCTGTTTCTGTTTCTGCCGGTGTTTCTCGGGCTTTACTACCTGACACCGTTCCGGCACCGCTCCTGGGTCATTCTGATCGGCAGCTACGCGTTTTACGCCTGGTGGCGGGTGGATTTCCTGCTGCTGTTTGTGGCCGTCACCCTGTGGAACTACATCATGGGTCTGGGGATTCACCGGGCCGGCGTGGGGTCGGGTGCGGCCCGTAAATGGGTGGCGATCGGTGTGACCGGTGACCTGGCAACCCTGGGCTACTTCAAGTACGCCAATTTTGGCGTCGACAGCCTGAACAGCCTGCTCAGTTCGGTCGGCAGTCAGCCGCTGGAACTGGCTCACATCATCCTGCCCATCGGCATCTCGTTCTACATTTTCCAGGCGATCTCCTACGTCATTGACGTGTATCGGGGCGACACCGAGGCTACCCGCCGTTTTGTGGATTTCGCCGCTTTCATTGCCCTGTTTCCGCAGCTGATTGCCGGGCCGGTGCTGCGCTATAAGGACCTGGCAGATCAGTTTGCCGACCGCACCCACACCATGGAGAAATTCAGCGAGGGCGCGGCCCGGTTCATGCAGGGGTTCGTCAAGAAAGTGTTCATTGCCGATTCCATCGCGCCCCTGGCGGACCACGCCTTTGCGCTGGCCGACCCCACCACCTCGGATGCCTGGCTGGGCGCACTGGCCTATACCGCCCAGTTGTATTTCGACTTCTCGGGTTATTCCGATATGGCGATTGGTCTGGGGCTGATGATGGGTTTCCGGTTCATCGAGAATTTCAATCAGCCTTACATCAGCCAGAGCATCACCGAGTTCTGGCGCCGCTGGCATATCAGTCTGTCGACCTGGCTGCGGGACTATCTGTACATCCCGTTGGGCGGCAACCGGGGCAGTACGTTCATGACATACCGTAATCTTCTGCTCACCATGCTGTTAGGTGGTCTCTGGCACGGTGCTAACTGGACGTTCCTGCTCTGGGGCGCCTGGCATGGAATCCTGCTGGCGTTCGAGCGAGCCCTGGGTGTGTCCGGTAATCCGAAAGGGTTCCGCCTGTCGCGCTGGCTGTTTGCCTTCTTCTGCGTGGTGCTGGGATGGGTCACCTTCCGCGCGACAAGCCTGACGGAGGCCTTTTCATTCTACGGTGCCATGTTCACCTTTGACGGAGCCGGGCTGAGTGCGGATTACCTGCAGGGAATGCGAACACTGAATGTTGCCATTCTGGTGCTGGCCTACGCGGTGGTTGCAATGATGGGCTTGCGGGATCGATTGCAGCGTCGGGGTATGACGATCACTCAATTGGGCTGGCGTTCGTTCGCCATGCCCATGCTGTTACCGCTGTTCGCCCTGTCAGTCCTCAAGCTGTCGGCTGAGAGCTTTTCGCCCTTTCTCTATTTCCAGTTCTGAAAAGGAGTTCAACTCATGTCTAGAACTGCAGGATGGCTGACTGGCGGTCTGTTTATTGTGGTCGTACTGGTCCTGGGGGCGCTGTCACTGATCCCGCTGAGCGACTATCAGCCAGCGGGCGATCTCAATGTCCTGACTGGTGAATGGTCGCGACAGGTGGAGTCTCACTACGACGATAACTTCCCGGCGCGGGACCTGGGTACCAATGTCTGGGCGGCCATTGATTACACGCTGTTCAACGAAGGTCGCCAGGGTGTGATCGTGGGCAAGAACGGCTGGCTGTTCAGCCAGGAAGAGTTTTTCGCGCCGCCCGGTGAGGATCAGGCGGTATCGGCCAACCTCGACCGGGTTGTGGCCATCCGTGACTTCCTGGCGCAGCACCGGATTCCCATGGCCGTGTTGGTGGTGCCCGCCAAGGCCAGGATCTATGACGACAAGCTGGCGGACCGTCGCCCCGTGCCGATGATGCAGTCGCTGTACCAGCGCTTCATGACGACGCTGGATAAGGCTCGTATTACGGCCCCGGACCTGGAGCCGGTGCTGGCCGAGCGGGCGGATCTGGGACAGCCGATGTTTTTGCGTACCGATACCCACTGGACACCGACCGGCGCCGACCTGTTTGCCCGCCAGGCCGCTGCGGCGATCCGTCGCCGCTTTAACGGACCGGCCTGGTCCTGGGGCAAGCAGAATTTCGAAACCACCCGCGAATCGGAAATCGATCATCGCGGCGATCTGCTCAACTACATTCCGGTGGCACCCTTGTTCAGCGATCTGGGCCCCCGTCCCGATCACTTTTCTCCGCGTCAGACACACATCGTCACCCGTGATGACTCTGAATCCAGCGCATTGTTCGGCAATACGACGCCTGACGTGGTGCTGGTGGGCACCAGTTACAGCGCCAATCCGCTCTGGGATTTTCCCGGAGCTCTACGCAAATATCTGGGCCATGACCTGATCAACCAGTCAGAGGAGGGCCAGGGGCCGTTCGTGCCGATGGTCCAGTACCTGCAGTCGGATGACTTCAGCGAGCACCCGCCGTCGCTGGTGATCTGGGAGTTTCCGGAGCGCTACCTGGCCCAGCCTCTGGACAACGAAACGGCCAAAACCTGGTTTCGCCAGTCGGGCACGCTGATCGCGGCCGGGCAGACGACACAACCGACGGACACACATCAAGGAGCACGACCATGACTTATGCTATCCGATCCATTGTTCTTACCCTGTTCGGGTTGCTGGTTCCCTTTGCTGCGGCCCAGGCCGGCGGCGAGGACGCACTCTACGCCGCCCAGGCCCCCGATAACGCCGCTTTCGTGCGGGTTGTGAATGCGGATACCCGCGGCAAAGTGTCAGACATCACCATTGGCGACAAGACCATCAAGGAAGTGGAACCGCTTGAGGCCAGCCCCTACATATTCCAGATGGAAGGTGATTATCCCGTGAATGTGGCGGGCCATACCCGCACCATTCATCTGGCGCCCAATCAGTACTACACCCTGATCCTGACCGACAGTGGCGAGCTCAAGGTGTTGCAGGACAAGGCATTCGACAATCCGCGCAAGGCGCTGATCTCCTTTTACAACCTCACATCCGAGTCGTCGATGGCCCTGAAAACGTCCGATGGCAAAGTGGCGGTCATCAAATCGGTACCACCGATGCAGGCCAAAAACCGCGAAATCAATGCCGTCAAAATTGCGCTGGCCAGTTTCAGTAACGATCAGCCCCTGGCCAAAACCGAGCCGGTGAACCTCCAGCGCGGCAAGGTATTCAGTATTTTTGCTATCAATGTCGGCGGCTCACCCCGGCTGGTGGTTACTGAAAACCGCGTCGACACTTCGGTCTGATCGACAGGAATGACTATGAAACGGATGACCCGGTATACCACCATCGAGCGACCTGTCAGCCGCGTCCGGCGCCTGGTAGCGCAGCTCTGGCCTCTGTGGTTGCTGTTGCTGGTGACGCTGGTCGGCTGGGCACAGCCTGCCCGGTCCGCTGAGGCGCCACAGTACGACGTAAAGCGATGTTGCAATCTCTGTCCGCGGGCCGCAAACCGGGCGAGCTATGTGACCAGTTATCAGAAGAACTTCACCACCCTGGTCCAGGGCAAGGACGGCTGGCTGTTCCGCTCGGACGCGGAACTGTCTGAGCAGTTTGGTCCGGACCAGGAAGGTCTCAAGTACCTTCAGGCATTTGCCCGCAAACTGAGGGCCACAACCGGCACCCGGCTGGTGATGGTCTTTCAGCCCACCAAGGGCCTGGTTCACCCGGACAAGCTGCCAACCGTCTCGCCGGTGCAGTATTCGTGGAGCTTTGCCCGTTCGCAGTACGCCGATGCCCTGGAAAATTTCCGCCGGATAGGCCTGGTAACGCCGAACTTCCTGCCGCTGTTGGGCGAGGGGCCCCGTGAGCATGCGTTCTACTTCAAGCGAGACCATCACTGGACGCCCTACGGTGCGCGGCGAGCCGCACGCATTGTGGCCGATCGCATCAAGCAGATGCCGGTTTACGACCGGATGGACCATGACAAGCAGTTTGTGACGCGCCGCAGCGGGCTGATCCGCAAAGTCGGCTCGTTACAGGACGCCGCCAAGCAGCTCTGCGGTTATTCCTGGCCCAATCAGTACGTCAACGAGTTTCGCACCGAAGTCAAAGGGGGCGACGACGGCGCCGGTGAGAGCGCGCTTTTCGGGAATACCGCATTACCGCCGATTACGTTGGTGGGCACCAGTTTCAGTCATGGCGCCACCGACTATAACTTTGCCGGCTGGCTGCAGGAGTATCTGGGCACAGACATTCTCAATGTTGCCATTGCCGGCGGCAGTTATGACGGCTCGATGTTCGAGTATCTGCAATCTGACAATTTCCGCAAGTCGCCACCGAAGATACTTATCTGGGAGGTGCCGGCCTATCACAACCTGGACAGTGTCGAGTTCTACCGCCAGGTCATTCCATTGGTTACCAATGGCTGTGCTGACAGCAAGGTGTTGCTGGAGAAAACCACCGCCGTGGGGCCCGGGACGACGGAAGTGCTCTACAACGGGGGTGGCCAGTTCCTGGAGATGCCAAGCGGCCAGTATCTGATTGACCTTCAGTTCAGTGACCCCGGTATCAAGGAGGCGGATGCCTTTGTGTGGTACGTGTTTGGCCGCAAGGACCGGATGGACCTGGAATACGGCAAGCGGGTGAAAAGCTCCGGACGTTTTGTATTCGACCTGCGCGAAGGCAGGGACTGGAGTGATGAACGCTTCATGTCCCTGGATCTGAAACTCAAGCCCGAGCAGGTCACCGATGGCCTGACGGTGACGGCCAGAATCTGTCGCCGGCAGGGTCTTTGAACGTATGCAATGCCAACCAGCGAGGTGCAACATGAAAGTGCAACGGATGCCGTCGCCTCATACAGGCGGCCAGTTTGCCAGGACGCTGATGACGACCCTGTTATTCAGCGCCCTGGGTATGACTTCCGTCCAGGCCGCCCAATGTCCGGACACCGGCCTGCGGGCGCCGGCGGGCTATTATCAGCAGCCCGCCGCCAGTGACGGGGGTGACTATAACTGCGAATCCGTCCCTCCATTCACCGATTCACTGGTCTTTACCAGTAAATATCAGGGCAGCGATGACGCGCGTAATGAGCTCAATAAACAGGCGGAAGAGCGATACCACGCCGCCGTTAAAAAGGTACGGCGCTTCGAAAAGCGCGTGATTGCAGCCGCGGACGACTATCAGGTGGACGGCGATGGCCCGGCTGCACGGGACTGCGGGTTGACTATCCTCGATAACTGGGCCTCCGCCGATGCCCTGCTTAATCCGGAAGTCAATCATGTGGGGCAGGCCGTCCGCAAGTGGGCCCTGACCGCCGCCGCCAACAGCTATCTGCGGGTCACCCGGTCCGGGGACCGGAGCACACTCGATGCACAGCGGCTTGCGCGGATACGCAACTGGTTTGACAAACTCACCACCCAGATCCGCCAGTATTACACGGACCGGCCATTGCGCAAGGTCAACAACCATGACTACTGGGCGGCCTGGGCGGTTATGTCCGCCTCGGTGGCCACCCAGAACTGTGGCGACTGGAATTGGGCGCTGGGAAAATTCGATGAAGCCATGGGCCAGGTGTCCGGTGATGGCTACCTGCCGAACGAGCTGGGCCGGAATACCAGGGCGCTTGAGTATATGAACTTTGCCATGCAGCCGCTGACACTCATGACCGTTTTTGCAGAGGCCAATCAGGTGGAGCTTCACCAGCGGTATCAGGACAGGCTTGAGGCGCTGGCAAAGAACGTTGTGCGGGGTCTTGATGATCCGGAAGCGTTCAAAACGGTGTCCGGCTATGAGCAGGTCACGGATGGTCTTTACAACGCCTGGTCACTGGCCTGGATGAAACCGTGGCAGGTGACCTGGGGTGATGTGGCGGGTATGGCGTCCTACATAGACCGTTTTGGCCCGATGAAATCGACCCGGCTGGGCGGAGACCTGAACTGGCTGTACCGGATTGGCCCGACGGCCTGGGTTACAGGCAAAGAGCCGTCGGCGCCGAGGGACGTGAAAATTCAGGATTAACTGACCCCGGGTGACTGCGGTTGCCCGGTTACAGGCAATGCCCTGCCGGTCGGCGGGGCTCATCCAGAAAGGCAAGGAGCACAATCATGATTCCAGTCATTCTCTCAGGTGGTTCCGGATCCCGGCTGTGGCCATTGTCACGGCGGGCCTATCCCAAACAGTTTTTGCCCCTGCTTGGCGAGCGGAGCATGTTTCAACAGACATTGATGCGTTTGCCGAGCAGTAACCTTGAAGCACCACTGATCATTGCCAATGATCAACACCGCTTCATCGTAAAGGAGCAACTGGAGGTGATCGGCCGTAAACCGCGTTCGATCCTGCTTGAACCGTTCGGGCGCAATACCGCGCCGGCGGTTGCGTTGGCGGCCATTGATATTGCCCGGGAAAATCCCGAAGCCGTTATGCTGGTATTGCCCGCTGATCACAATATTGATGACATCGCGCCCTTCCAGGCGACGCTCGAACGCGGCCGGGAAGCCGCTCAGCGTGGCGCGCTGGTGTTATTCGGAATTACGCCGAGCCGGCCCGAAACCGGTTATGGCTACATTGAAGCGCCGGCCTCGTCAGGTGCCGCCGACGGCGCCCGCCGGGTCAATCAGTTCATCGAGAAGCCCGATGCCGACACCGCGGCCCACCTGTGTCAGCAGTCCGGTTATTTCTGGAACAGTGGCATGTTCATGTTTCGGGCGGACAGCTACCTGACGGAACTGAAAAAGCACAGTCGCGATATCTATGACACCTGCCTGTTGACGGCCCGCAGCTTTACCAGCGACCTAGACTTTACCCGGATCGATCCGGATGTGTTTGAACACTGCCCGGACGATTCCATTGACTACGCGGTTATGGAGAAAACTGATCGCGCGGTGGTTGTCCCGCTGGATACCGGATGGAGCGATGTCGGTTCCTGGTCGTCCCTGTGGGACATTCACCAGAAAGACACCCGGCAGAACGCCATCCTCGGTGACGCCTGTCTGGAAGACGCCCGCGGTTGTCTTGTCCATGCCAGTGACAAACTGGTTGCCCTGCTGGGGGTTGAGAATCTGGTGGTGGTCGACACCAAGGATGCACTTATGGTGGCGCACCGCGACCGCGTTCAGGACGTGAAAAAACTGGTGGGCCAGCTTAACCGAAACCAACGCTCAGAAACCGTTTGTCACCGTGAGGTTTTCCGTCCCTGGGGCAGTTACGACAGTATTGATATGGGCAACCGTTTTCAGGTCAAGCGGATCACCGTCAAGCCCGGTGAAAGCCTGTCCCTGCAGAAGCACCATCATCGCGCGGAACACTGGATTGTGGTGCGTGGAACGGCTGAGGTTTGCCGCAACGAGGAAACGTTCCTGCTGTCGGAAAACGAATCCACGTACATTCCGATAGGCGCGGTTCATCGTCTGGCCAACCCGGGCAAGATACCGCTCGAACTGATTGAGGTGCAGTCCGGTGCCTATCTGGGTGAAGATGATATTGAACGACTCGATGACATCTATGGGCGTACCGGCGATACCACGGAACAGTCCGAACCCGCCCCGCCGGTGGCCTCGGTCAAGGCCTGATGGTCATCCGAATGCATCGGAGTCGTTGCCAGCGGGCTGTGCCGGCTCCGGCTCCGATGGTTTTCTATTGATTGAGTACAGGCTATGCTGGACGCTCGCCAACGATAGACAGGGAGTGACCGGTAATGAAAGGTGACAAGACCGTTATTCAGTTTCTCAACAAGGTGCTGGCCAACGAGTTGACCGCAATCAATCAGTACTTTTTGCATTCCAGAATGTACAAGGACTGGGGCATTACTCATCTCGCAGCGAAAGAGTACGAAGAGTCCATTGACGAGATGAAGCATGCGGATTCGCTCATTGAGCGCATTCTGTTCCTTGAAGGGCTCCCGAACCTGCAGGACCTGAACAAGCTGCTGATCGGTGAAAACGTGGCCGAGATGCTGGAGTGTGATCTCAAGCTGGAACGGATCGCTCACAAGGATCTGAAAGAGGCGGTGATGCACTGTGAACAGGTGCAGGATTTCACCAGTCGTGAACTGTTCCGCACCATCCTCGATAGCGAGGAAGAGCACATTGACTGGCTCGAAACCCAGTTGACCCAGATTGACCAGATGGGACTGCAGAATTACATACAACTTCAGTCATCATCCGCTGAGTAAACGCCGGGCTCGTGCCCGTAACGTGGTGTAGGTTGACCGCGCCAGGACTGTCCGACGGCCGCTGTCGGCGCCAGCAAAGCGAACGTCTTTCGTTGTTGAGGGCTCAGTGGATGACTGAATTCAGATGACCGTTATTGTCGATAAGGAGATTGCCATGGATCTGTCCTGCTTTAAAGCCTATGACCTGAGGGGGCGCGTGCCGGATCAGCTCAACCCGATGCTGGCGGAGCTTATTGGTCGGGCTTATGTGGATATTACCGGCGCGCGCCGGGTCATCGTGGGTTATGACATCCGCCTGTCCAGCCCGCAGATTGCCGAAGCGCTGATGACCGGTTTGCAGGCCGCCGGCGCCGACGTGTTTGACATCGGATTGTGCGGCACCGAGCAGGTGTACTTTGCCACCAGCCACTACCGTATGGACGGTGGCATCATGGTGACGGCCAGTCACAACCCCCGGGATCACAATGGCATGAAGATGGTGGGGCCGGAGTCGCGTCCGATCAGCTCCGATAACGGCCTCAATGCCATCCGTGACCGCGTAGGCGAACCCTTCGACGATGCCGCCAACAGAGGCCACTATGACACCCTCGTGGTAGAGGCCGATTACATCAACCATCTGTTGGGCTACATTGATTCAACGTCACTGAGGTCGCTCAGGCTGGTCGTGAATGCCGGCAATGGCGGCGCGGGGAAAGTCGTTGATGCGCTGGCGCCCTATTTGCCGTATGACTTCGTGCGTTTGCATCACGAGCCGGACGGGCATTTTCCCAATGGCGTGCCCAACCCCATTCTCAAAGAGAATCAGGCGGTCACTGCGGACGCGGTCATTGCGCAGAGGGCGGACATGGGGATTGCCTGGGACGGTGATTACGATCGCTGTTTCTTCTTTGATGAGAATGGCCGGTTCATTGAGGGCTATTACATCGTTGGTCTGCTGGCCGACCAGTTTCTGCGCAAGGCCGGTGGTGGCAAGGTGATTCACGACCCCCGGCTGACCTGGAATACTCAGGATCTGGTGGCCGCTGCAGGCGGGAAAGCGATCGAAAGCAAGACCGGGCATGCCTTCATCAAGCAGCGCATGCGCGATGAGGATGCGCTCTACGGCGGGGAGATGAGTGCCCACCACTATTTTCGAGACTTCGCCTATTGTGACAGCGGTATGATCCCCTGGCTGCTGGTAGCCGAGCGCCTGAGTCAGTCCGGACACACCTTGTCATCGCTGATTGATGCCCGTATTGAAGCCTATCCGGCCAGCGGTGAAATCAACCGGACCATTCAGGACCCCGCCAGTGTTATTGAGGCGATCGAACAGCACTATGGTGAAACTGCCAACGCCATCAGCCATGTTGACGGCCTTAGCGTCGAGTTCGACGACTGGCGTTTCAATCTGCGGATGTCCAACACCGAGCCGGTGGTTCGGCTGAATGTGGAGTCGCGGGCCGATATCCCGCTGATGAAAGCGAAAACCGCCGAACTGCTGGAGGCGATGGAGCGTCTGGACAAGAAGGCAATGCCGGCCTGAATGGCCTCATCAGGGCGCCCCGCCGTCGGGCGGGGGTGCTCTGCCAGCTTACAGCCAGTCGTTGAGCATGACGCCGATACCAATCCGGTGAATGCGGACATTGTAGTCAATCAGGCTCTCGCCATAGCCGTTGTAATACTGAATGAAGCCTTTCAGCTTTCCTCCCATGGGAAAACTGTACCCCAACTGCACGGAGGTCCGGTTATCCCGGCGAAGATTGTTTCTGAGGGTCAGCGACAGGGTTTTGTTCTCACTCCATTTATACACCGCCCGGTAGTCAGCGTAGCCAAGGTACGCCTCGATATCGGGGTTGTCGTCATTCTGCGGGTTTTCCGGCAGTCGGTACCAGGGTGAGACCATAAACAGCCAGCGGTTGTAGGAGTAGACCGTGCTGGCCACGATACGGTTCCAGCTTCGTGACTGCGGGTTGGAGCGCCCGTTGGACTGGTGGTTGATGCCGATGGCAACGCCGCTGAGGGTCCCGGGGCCGATGTTATAATCGGTCTGGTAGCGGAGAAACAATTCCGGCTCGTAATTGGTTTCCCGGAACGGCGACGAGGCATTGGAATTGTAGACTTGCCAGAAAGAAACCTGCGTATAGCCGAACCAGAAGGTCATCGGGCCGTCAAGGACGCCGGTCAGCAAAGGAACCTTGAAGCTGATCTGGTATTTCGCCTCCTTGTTGTTGAGTCGGTCATCGTACGCCGCTGCGGGATGTGTCGGGCTGTCGGGCGTCTGGTTGGGCCGGGTAACATAGGTGATTGGCATCAGATAGGTCGGCCGGTAAGGCACAAAGCCACCGGAAAACGAGAAAAGCGCCTTTTCTGTGGCTACATAACGGTCGACCAGAGCGTTCATGACACCACTGTCGTCGCTCTCTTTGCCCGTGTCGCCATTTTCCTTGCCCGCGGCCTGACTGCCTGGCTGCTGATCCGGCGGTAAGGCGTTCGCGGATTGGTCGGATCTAGGTACCAGCTTCTCTGTTGCTTTTTCAACAGTATCAATCCGTTCCGGGCTGGCGTTTTCCCTCGCCCTGTCCGGATCGTTACGGCGGTCGTAGCACAGCAGTCGTTTGACACCATCCGCGATGAGCGCACAGTCACGCAGGTCGACACGGTCCGGTGCCGGCTGTGACGATGGTTGAGCGAAGCCCTGCAGGGAAAACGGGGCAAGCAGGGTTGCAAGAAGCAGAGAGCGGCCTGTGATCATGACGACATTCCTGTCAGGTGATACTCAGCCAGGTACGGGCAATACCAAACGCCCAGATACCGAGCATCGTGAGTGTCAGCAGCACAAACGTCAGCTTGTGCCGGGTCTTGTCCTGTTGCTCAGCGGCCGCCTGCCAGCGCAGATACATCAGGCCAATAAAGCTCATGAAAACCGTCAGGCTGGCCAGCGCAGGCACAAGCAGCCAGGCCTTGCTGAGTGGATCGGTACCGTCGCCGATTCGTCCCAGAAAGTTCATGGACCCGATCAGGATTGCCAGGGCACTGAACTCAATGATCAATAAGGGTGTTCGCCACGGTGGACGATTTGGATTCTTTTCGGGGCTTGGTTCTGCCATGGTGACTCCAGTCTGCACGCTGCTTATGGTAACGGTTTCGGGGCGCTACCGTTACCGCGACAGAGACAATTTTATACCGCTGTAATGTTTTTTTCCGGGGGCGAACGGCCGGGGGCATGAGTTGTGCGGCCAGAACTTGTGTCAACCAGACTTCCGGTCTGACATGTTACTCAGGTTGCCAGCCTGACATGCTCGCCAGGTTGCCGGCCTGCACACAAGTAACCCCCTCTCCCCGACGCGGGAGAGGGCTGGGGAGAGGGGGAGGCGCCAGCGGCGCCCGCTCAGACCGGGAGTTTGCCTGCTCCCCCCTCTCCCCCAGCCCCTCTCCCGCCAGGGGCGAGGGGGGCGAACGGCCGGGGGCACGCGCTGTGCGGCCAGAATTTGTCACCCGGGCTCCCGGCCTGACATGTTACTCAGTTTGCCAGCCTGACATGGTCCCCAGGTTGCCAGCCTGCACACAAGTAACCCCCTCTCCCCGACGCGGGAGAGGGTTGGGGAGAGGGGGAGGCGCCAGCGGCGCCCGCTCAGACCGTGAGTTGCCTGCTCCCCCTCTCCCCCGGCCCCTCTCCCGCCAGGGGCGAGGGGGGCGTACGGCCGGCAGTACGAGTTGTGCCGCCAGAACTTGTGTCAACCAGACTTCCGGCCTGACATGTTACTCAAATTGCCAGTCTGAC
>JASBRL010000115.1 GCA_030149475.1 Marinobacter sp. | reverse complement strand
GACCCTGCTGGGTGCCATTCTGGTGGGCGATAACAGTCACTACGACACCCTGCTGCAGTATGCCCTGAACGGCATTACCCTGCCCGAACATCCGGAAACCCTGATCCTGCCGGAAGGCCAGGGCGGCGCGCCGGCGCTGGGGCCGGATGCATTGCCGGACACCGCCGGCATCTGCTCCTGCCATAACGTCACCAAGGGCGACATCTGCGGAGTTATCGAGGCCGGCTGTGCGGATCTCGCCGGCGTCAAGGCCCAGACCAAAGCCAGCACCGGCTTCGGTGGCTGTGCCGCCCTGTTGAAAAACGTGGTGGAAAGCGAACTCGAAAAACGCGGGGTTGAGGTCAGCAAGGACATCTGCGAGCACTTTCCGCACAGCCGTCAGGAACTCTTCCACCTGGTCAGGGTGAACGGCATTCGCAGCTTCCAGACCCTGATCCGCCAGCACGGCCGGGGCCGGGGTTGTGACATCTGCAAGCCCGCGGTCGCGTCCATTCTCGCGACCTGCTGGAACGAACATATCCTGGCCACCGACCATGTGCCGCTGCAGGACACCAACGACACCTTCATGGCCAACATGCAGAAAAACGGTACCTACTCCATTGTGCCCCGGGTTCCGGCCGGTGAAATCACTCCGGAGAAACTGATCGTGCTGGGTCAGGTAGCCCAGGAATACGGGCTCTATACCAAAATTACCGGGGGCCAGCGCATCGATCTGTTTGGCGCCACCCTGAGCGAGTTGCCGGACATCTGGGAGAAGCTGATCGCCGCCGGCTTTGAGACCGGGCATGCCTACGGCAAGTCGCTGCGCACGGTGAAATCCTGCGTCGGCAGTACCTGGTGCCGCTACGGGGTGCAGGACAGCGTAGGCATGGCGGTCAGGCTGGAAGAGCGCTACAAGGGCCTGCGCTCGCCCCACAAACTCAAGTTCGGCGTCTCCGGTTGCACCCGCGAATGCGCCGAGGCGCAGGGCAAGGACATTGGCGTGATTGCCACCGAGAACGGCTGGAACCTCTATGTCTGCGGCAACGGCGGCATGCGACCGCGTCACGCCGATCTGTTCGCCACCGACCTTGATGATGACGCGTTAATCCGCTCCATTGACCGGCTGCTGATGTTCTATGTGCGCACGGCTGACCGGCTGCAGCGCACCAGTGTCTGGCTGGAAAATCTTGAAGGCGGCCTGGACTACCTCAAAGAGGTGATTCTGGAGGACAGTCTGGGCCTGGGCGCCGACCTGGATGCCCACATGCAGGACATCGTCGGCACCTATCAGTGTGAATGGAAAACCACCGTGGAAGATCCGCAGAAGCGCAAGCGCTTCCGTGAATTCGTCAACGACGACCGTAAGGACCCGGTCCAGCAATGGACCCGGGAGCGGGGCCAGCGTCGCCCCGCCAGTGAAATCGCCTGAGGAGCAACACCATGACACAACGTACGCAATGGGACATTGTTTGCACCGTCGATGACCTGGTGCCGTATTCCGGCATCGCCGTGTGGACCTCGCAGGGCCCGGTGGCCCTGTTCTATCTGCCGGACCGGCTGCCGGCACTGTTTGCCATCGGTCATTTCGATCCCTTCAGTGGCGCCAATGTACTGGCCCGGGGCATCACCGGTGACATCAAGGGTGAACCGGTGGTGGCATCGCCGCTGTACAAGCAGCATTTCAGCCTGCTCAGCGGACAGTGCCTGGAAGATGACACCGTGCAGGTGCCAACCTTCCGTGCGCTGCTGGATGGCAGCCACGTCCGGCTGGAGCTGACGCAGACCCGCCGCAACACCATCGCGGCCTGATCCGGGCGCTATCAGCGTGACCGGGTGTCTCGGCAAGCGGAGCGGTCTTGCCAGAACACGCTATCAATACATCCGTGTTGCTCGGGCTCCGCCATCCATGGCTCCGCACGGTTCTGGCAAGACCGCTCCGTTCGCTGTAAGCATCTGTGATCGGGGCTACGGCAGGCAGCGCCGGAACCCGGGCAATCAAAGCCAGTGTCGGCGCCTGAAAAACCACACTAAGCCGGCGGTAACACCGATCATCAACACCCACACCATCGGATAACCGTAGGTCCAGCGCAGCTCTGGCATGGCCCATGGATTGTCCGGATTGCCAAAATTCATCCCGTAGACTCCGACTATGAACGTCAGCGGGATAAAAATGGTGGCGATGATGGTCAGCACCCGCATGGTCTCGTTGGTGCGATTGCTGACGCTGGACAGGTAGATATCCAGCATGCCGGTCGCCATGTCCCGGAAGCTCTCCAGCAATTCCATGATCTGCACGGTGTGATCGTGACAGTCGCGCAGGTAGACCAGCGTGTCCGGTCGCACCAGGTGGTCCTCGATGCGCATCAGGCTGTTGATCATTTCCCGCTGGGGCCACAGCATCCGCCGCATGATCAGCAGTTCCCGCTTGAGTCGGTGGATCGCTCCGAGGGTTTCCTGGTCGGGCCGCTCCAGCAGCTCCGCCTCCAGTGACTCCAGTTCGTCGCCGAACTGCTCCAGCACCGGGAAGCCCTCGTCGATGATCAGATCCAGCAGGGCGTAGAGCAGATAGTCGATTTCCCGGGTCACGAAGCGCCGGTTGTTGGGCTGGCGCATGCGCTTACGGATCGGCTCGAACGGATCGGTGGCCAGCGGGCAGAAGCCGATGAGGTAATTCTCGCCGACAAACAGGCTGATCTGCGTGGTCTCCAGCCGGCCTTCGTGATACACCGGCAACGCGGTGGTTATGAACATCTGGTCGTCGTACAGATCCACTTTCGGGCGCTGTCCGGCGTTCAGCACGTCTTCCAGCGCCAGGTCATGCAGGTCGAACAGCTCCCCCAGATTACGCAGGGTCTGCGGGTCCACCGGCCCGTTGACCTGAATCCAGGTTTTGGAGGCCCGGTCGAGAAAAGGCTTGCAGTCCTCGGCCGACCTCAGCGCCAACTCCTCCACCCGCTCTCCGGTGTAGTCCAACAGCTCGATCGATAACGGCAGCGGCGACTCGGGCGCAGACACCAGGGTCCCCGGCGCGGTGCCGGGCGCATGATAGTGTTTTCTGAAATAGGCCATAATGTCCTCGATGCGCTCCCGGACGACGAATCCGGAGATGAGTCTTCGAACCGGTCTGTGCAAAACGCGCCGTCAGTCCCTTACGGACCGCCCGGTCTCTGCCGTCCCCGGGTCAGCGCGGCTTGCATGAATCAGTCCGCCTACTGTTAATTGTTTATGGGTCTCTCGGTCAGCGGAAAATCCGCAGGTAGCCACCGGCCGACAGCGCCGCGATATCCGCCAGCACCAGCGGCAGTGCCAGGCCGCCGGGGTAGGCCAGGTAACGGGGTTCCCAGACCGGTCTGAACTTCTCTTTATAGGCCCGCAGGCCCTCAAAATTGTAGAAAACCTCACCGTACCCGTACACCAGCCGACCGATGCGCGACCAGGCGTTAGGCAGCGGCGAGGGTTCAATACCCGATAACGGCGCCATGCCCAGATTGAACCAGGCGTACCCCTGTGCCTTTCCCCAGAAAAACAGTTGGGTGAACAGACCATCCATGGCCCCATTGGGCGCATCGTGGGTAAAGCGCATCAGATCCACCGACAGTTCCTGTCCACCGGGGCCCAGCAACAGGTTGGCAAACGCCATGATCCGGCCGTCCTGCTCGAGCACGGCCACCGGCTGACGGCTCAGGTAGCTGTCATCAAAATAGCCCACCGAATAACCTTTTTCGCTCACCGATTTGTGGGCCAGCCAGTCGTCAGACACGGCCCTGAGCTGAGGCAGTAGCGCTGGTACCGACGCCGCCTCGACGACCCGGAACGTCATGCCATCCCGTTCCATCCGATTCATCACTGAGCGAAGATCGCGGAATTGTCGTCCCTCCAGCGAAAAGTCTGCCAGTGGCAGGCGAGCCTCTTCCCCCAGCTTGGCAAACGTCAGCCCGAGGTCGGCGTAATAGTGGAGGTTGGTTGGGCGGACCTGATAGAAAACCGGCAGCCCGCCGTAATCATCCGCCCGCTCAATGAAGGCGCGAATCAGTCCCGGCACTTCAGCGGCCTGAGCAACCGGATCGCCCAGCGCAGCCCAGGTCCGGCCCTGTATACCGTACATCACAAACCCGCTGGCGTGCTCATTGAACAACAACGCCTTGTCGCCCAGATAGACCAGATAAGGCAAGGTCTCGGGCTGAGTCGCGATTACCCGTCCAGCCGCGGTCAGTTCTGCCGCCGAAGGCGCTATGGCTACCTGCGGTCGCGGCCGTAACAGCCGCCAGCCGCCAAACCCGGCCAGAAAAACAGCCACCCCGACGCTGGCCCGCAAGAAACGCGATGCGTCCTTGTTCAGGGCCACCTGCCACCAAAGGCTGTTGGAATAATCGATATGTCGGTACACGAAAAAACCCAGCCATATCGACCCGCCCACGGTCGCCAGAATAGAGAGTACCCAGCCTGGCGAAAACCGGGTGTCGAACAGCGCCGCCTGGCGATCAAAACAGGCCCGGCTGGGTATCAGCGCCAGCAGCAGGGCGCTCAATACCAGCGCCTCCTCCCAGTCACCCGCCTTGAGTAATGACACCAGAATACCGGCGATCAATGCCGCCACCACACCGACGTAGGCAAGCTGTATACGCCGGGCAATGGCCTGAGACAACAGCAGCAGCACAACGCCGACCAGACTGCCGATAAAATGGGACGCTTCAAACAGGTCTACCGGCAACCAGCCGGCCATCCAGTGCAGGCGTTCGTGAATCGCCGGGGTCGCTCCGGAGACCAGCAGCAGGGCACCGGCAAGAAAGGTCATCAGCGCCAGTATGCGGGGCGTAAGCTGAATCGACATCGACGTCAGGGATTGCCCAAGGCGGGTCATCATCGCCCTGCGGGCCCGAACCTCATCGACCAGCACCAGAATCAGCGCCGCCGCCAACGGCAGCACGTAGTACACCAGTCGGTACAGCACCAGGGCCGCGAGCAACTCATCCACCGGCAGGGCTCCACCGAGCAGCAGCAGCATCGTGCCTTCGAACACTCCCAGGCCACCGGGTACATGGCTCACCAGTCCCAGCATCTGCGCGGCGACGAAGGCACCCAGGACCAGGCCAAAGTCCGGGCCGCCAGCCGGCAACAGGCTATAAAGCACTGCAGCGGCCAGAGTCCAGTCCAGTACCGACACCAGCCACTGGCCGCAAACCAGCGAAGGCGATGGAATACGAAACTCAAAACCATGCAGTCGAACAGGCCGGCGGCGCAGCACCGACAAGGCCAGATAACCCAGCACCGGCACCAGCAATACTACGCCGAGCCCGCGACCGCCGGCGGTGAGCAGCGCGCCGGCAGCCTGATAAGTCTGGGGATTTGCCAACAGACTGAAGCCGCCGACACTCAGAAGCCCGAGCCAGGGAATGGTTGCGACAAACATGACCAGGCGGGACAGGTCGGCGGTTTTGACGCCCCAACGGGTGTAAAACCGGTGCCGGATGGAGGTCCCCGAGAGCAGGGCGAAGCCCACGCTGTTGCTGAGCGCGTAGCTGATCATCGACACCACGCTGACCCGCCAGCGGTTAACCGGAGACCGCAGGTAAGCAAAGGCCAGTTGGTCGCATCCGGAGAGCACCAGAAAATTGACCGAGGTCAGGGCCAGCGCCGCCAGAATCTGCAGCCCGGACAGAGACGCCACGGCAGCACGCAGTTGCTGGTAGTGGATGGCCTGCAACTCCCGATGCAGCACCCACACTGCGGCGGACAGGATGATAAATCCCAGAAGCACCGGCAGCCAGACACGCAAGGCGGATTTAAACGTTCGCAATCCGGGTGAACGGGGGCCTGAGGCGACGTTGATTTGAGCCTGGGGGCTATTCAAAACGCGAGGGAACCATTCTTCTCCGACACCTGCTCGTTAAGGGTCCAGAAATCATACAGCACCCCCACCAGGAACAGGCCACCGGTAAGCAGATAGAGAAGTCCGGTAACCCATTTGCCAAGGTACATTCTGTGCACCCCGAATACGCCCAGGAATGTCAGCAACAGCCAACTGACGTTATAACTGAAAAGTCCGGAGCGGAACCGTATATCCGCCTCCCGGTCCATGGACGGAATCAGGAAAAGATCGATAATCCAGCCAATAAAGAACAGACCGAGCGTGAAAAACCAGATCGTACCGGTTACCGGCTTGCCGTAGTAGAACCGGTGAGACCCCAGAAATCCGAAAATCCAGAGCAGATAGCCAATCAACTTGCTGTGGGTATCGTTCAACTGCATGTTGTAAGCTCCTTACCGGTGGGAGTGCCAGTGTACACTCGTTTGCTGTGACAGTTTATCGGCTGGGTGGCCGATCGCAAAAAAATACAATTGGCCACAGACTGGAAGCACGGCATTCGGTCCTGATAGATAGTGCCTGTTGCCTGTGTAGCCCCTCGCCCCTGGCGGGAGAGGGGTTGGGGAGAGGGGGGATGGCTGACTCCCGGTCCTGCGAAGGGCACCTGCCGGCGCCACCCCCTCTCCCCGGCCCTCTCCCGCGCTGGGGAGAGGGGGTTATCTGGTCTGACCCTGGCCTACGTTGGGGAGAGGGGGTTATCTGGTCTGATCCTGGCCTGCGTTGGGGAAACCGAGTTAGCTGCTCCGGCCCTGGCCTCCGTTACGGAGAGGGAGCACAGGTCTGTGCAATGCCCGCATGGCTACGGGGCCTGACTCCGCCGTCTCGTCGTTGCCTGTGTAGCCCCTCGCCCCTGGCGGGAGAGGGGTTGGGGAGAGGGGGGAGCGGTTGACTCCCGGTCCTGCGAAAGGCACCTGCCGGCGCCACCCCCTCTCCCCGGCCCTCTCCCGCGTTGGGGAGAGGGGGTTGCCTGGTCGGACCCTGGCTTACGTTCGGGTGAGGAGGTTATCTGGCCTGACATCCCACCTGCGTTGGGGGAGGGACGGGCGGCTCAGGCCCAGTAAGGCGCGCGGAGCTCACGTTTGAGCACTTTCCCGATGGTGCTGCGCGGCAGTTCGTCGCGGAACTCGATGCCGGACAGGCGTTGGGTCTTGCCCAGGCGCTGGTTGGCCCAGTCGGTGATTTCGGCGGCGCTGACGGGGTTGCCGGGGCGAGTAACCACCAGGCCCAGCGGC
>JASBRL010000166.1 GCA_030149475.1 Marinobacter sp. | reverse complement strand
CCCAGCGCCGGCGCGCCGCCCTGGCCTTCCGGCAGGATCAGGGTTTCCGGATGTTCGGGCAGGGTAATGCCGTTCAGGGCATACTGCAGCAGGGTGTCGTAGTGACTGTTATCGCCCACCAGAATGGCACCCAGCAGGGTCTTGCCGTTTTCGCTGATCACCATGCGCCGGTAGTGGCCGACCGCCTCGTCGTTAAAGCGGATGCTGCGGGCGCCGGGGGTCTGGCCATGGGCGTCGCCAATCGAGCCGACATCGACCCCGAGCAGCTTGAGCCGGGTGCTCATGTCAGCACCGGTAAAAGCTGCATCGGTATCGCCATCGAGGTGGCTGGCCAGGGTCCGGGCCATGGTGTAGCCGGGGGCCACCAGACCAAAAATGCGTTCGCTCCACAGGGCACACTCGCCGATGGCGAAAATGTTGGGGTCGGAGGTGGTGCACTGATCGTCGATCACAATGCCGCCGCGCTCGCCAATCGTCAGATCGGCGGAGCGGGCCAGGGAGTCCTGCGGGCGGATACCGGCGGAGAACACAATCAGGTCAGTTTCCAGGTAATGCTCGCCCCCGAACTCCATCCGCAGGCGGCGCTCCTGGCCGGGCACGATGGCTTTGGTGCCGGTGCTGGTGTGTACCTGCACCCCGAGTTGCCGGATTTTTTCCTTCAACAGTGCGCCACCGTCGGCATCCAGTTGAACCGGCATCAGTCGCGGCGCGAATTCCACCACATGAGCTTTGAGCCCCAGGCTCTTGAGCGCGTTGGCTGCTTCCAGGCCCAGCAGGCCACCGCCAACCACCACACCGGTGTGAGCGCCCTCGGCACTGGCACGAATGTCGTCCAGGTCCGCCAGGGTGCGATACACCAGGCAATGGGGCTGGTCGTTGCCATCGATGGGCGGTACGAACGGGTAGGAACCCGTGGCCAGTACCAACTGGTCATAATCGTAGCGGCCAGCCGCGGTCACTACCTGCTGCCGGGTCCGGTCGATGCCCATCACCGCTTCGTTCAGTCGCAGATCAATGCCGTTGTCCCGGTACCAATCGGGCGTACTCATGGCCAGATCGTCATGGCCCGCATCGCGGAAATAGTCCGACAGATGCACCCGGTCATAGGCCAGCAGGGGCTCCTCACCAAACACGGTGACGCGATAGTGCGCGGCACTGGCGGTGGCGGCAAACTGTTCGAGGAAGTGATGACCGACCATGCCGTTGCCGATCACAACCAGGTTTTTCTTGCTCATAATGAGGTCTCTCTTCAGGTCGCGTCAGGTCGTGGACGTCAGGCCAGGGCGTCGCAGTAGGCTTGCCCGAACGCGAGGTTGGCCCGGTCCGCAGAAATATCGTCCGCTTGCTGGATGCGTCGGGTGTACCAGGGCCCGTCGTCGGTGATGCCAAACAGCACCGCGCCGGTCAGGCGCTGATTGCGAATCAGCAGCCGGCAGTAATGATTGGTCTCGTAGTCCTGCCAGACCAGGGATTCAGTACCGTGATCGGCTTCGGTCTGGCCGCAGGAAAATATCGGTATGCCGCTGATTTTCAGCCGGGTAGGCACCACGGATGGGGTGTAGTGCCGGTCGCAGCACGGCTGGGCCAGGACCTGTGCCAGCACATCGGCCTGCTGGTAACCGGGTTCCACCAGACCGCTGGTGGCCTCGCCCACCTGGGCGCACTCACCCAGCGCAAAGATGGCGTCGTCACTGGTTCGCAGTTGGCTGTCCACCCGCACCGCCCGGTCGCAGGCCAGACCGGCGGCCCGGGCCAGCTCGCTGTTGGGGATAATGCCGGCGGCGATCACCACCAGGTCGGTGCTGATCAGGGTGTCGTCATCCAGCTGAACGGCACGAACACGGCTTTTGCCCAGCAAGGCGATGGGCGCGGTGCCGGTGCGGATGGTCAGGCCCCGCTCAGTGAGCGCCGCCCTGAGCAGTTCACCCCCAGTGGCGTCAAGTTGGCGGTTGAGCAGGTGGGAACCCCGGTGCAGGACGGTGACGTCCATGCCACGCTGGCGCAGCCCCTCGGCGGCTTCCAGACCCAGAAAACCACCGCCAACCACCACCGCACGGCGATGCCGTCCGCTCAGGCGGATCAGGGTATGGGTATCCTGCAGGTCACGGAACCCCACCACGCCGTCCAGCGATTCACCGGCCAGGCCGAGGCGGGCAGAGCGAGATCCGGTGGCGAGCACCAGGCGATCGTAGGATTCCACCTGGCCGCCTTCGGTCCGGACTTCACGTCGGTTGCGATCAATCCGCACGACCGGATCGCCCTGATGCAGCTCAATACCCTGCTGCCGATACCAGTCGTCAGCCTGCAGGGCGAGGCTGTCGGCGTCGGCGTCACCCGCCAGCACGGCGGACAGCAGAATGCGGTTGTAGGCAATGGTCGGCTCGGCGCTGATCACCACGATCCGGTTGAAGCCGTGCCCGTATTTGCCGAGGCATTCGAGCAGCCGCTGGGCCACCATGCCGTGTCCGCAGATCACCAGTTTTTCCGACGCCATCTGTCCAAACTCCCAAAAAAAGCCGGAGCACCCCATCCCCTGGGGGAATCGGTGGTCCGGCGCCAATGCCAACAACAATGTCCTGATGGTCCGGTCATCCGTAACCGGGACGGTCATCCATACGTTTTATTTAGCGATTACTGTGCCAAAAAACTACGTCAGGCGATTTTAAGAAAAAGACACATAAAATCAGTCACCTATAACCCTGCCCGCGGTTTGTGACGGTTCCGGCGTGCCCTGTCCTGGGTCACGCCGAACGGTTCGTGCACCCAACTTGCCCGGCTCAGGCGATCGCCCGCTGTTGTTCGGCACGGGCAGACTCTTGGCCAGTGTCTGCGGTAGAGGTCCGGGCAGACCCCTGACTCGCCTTCGTAACAGCCGACGAAGTCGAAGAGTCGGTTGTGGCTGTATCAGCGTCCTGCGAGGGCGCGGCGCTGGCAGCGGCCGGGCCTTTGCCCGGGAAGGTCTGCTTTTCATAGAGAAACGACAGGACCGCCTGACGCAGGTGCACGTAGGTGTCATTGTCGGCCAGTGTTACGCGGTTGCGCGGACGCGGCAGGTCAATCTGCAGCTCTTCCCCCACAGTGGCTGCCGGACCGTTGGTCATCATCACAATGCGGTCAGACAACAGAACGGCCTCGTCGACATCGTGGGTAATCATGATCACGGTGCTGTTCAGGTCCTGCTGGATGCGCATCAGCGCGTCCTGCAGGTGAGCCCGGGTCAGGGCGTCGAGAGCGCCGAAGGGCTCGTCCATCAGCAGCACGCTGGGCTTCATGGCCAGCGCCCGGGCGATACCCACTCGTTGCGCCATCCCTCCCGAGATTTCCCCGGGCCGTTTGTTGGCAGCATGTTCCATATTGACCAGTGCCAAGTTGTGCAGGATCCAGTCCCGTTTTTCGCGACGGTTCATGGTCTTGCGAAAGACCTGACTGACTGCCAGGTCAACGTTCTCGTACACCGTCAGCCAGGGCATCAGCGCATGATTCTGGAACACCACCGCCCGCTCCGGGCCCGGTGAGTTCACTTCCTGGCCGTCGAGTACACAGCCACCGCGACTGGCCTGAAGCAGGCCGGCGACGATATTCAGTACGGTGGATTTGCCGCAACCGGAGTGGCCAATCAGCGAGACAAACTCGCCTTTGCGTATTTTCAGGTTGATGCGGTCCAGCGCAACAAAGGCGCCGTCCGGGGTATCAAATGACATACTGACGTCGGTCAGTTCGAGATGGGCTTTACTCATGATGGTTGCTCCTGAGCTGTCCTGAATTTTCCTGAGTGGCAGCGGTGACGCCACCGGACCGGGGGCGGCGACCTTACTCGTTCCAGGCGATTTTCTTCTGGATCATCAGCATGATCCGGTCGAGCGCGAAGCCGATGAAGCCGATGGCGAAGACCGCCACCATGATCCGGCTGAGTGACTGGCTGCTGCCGTTCTGGAACTCATCCCACACGAATTTCCCCAGCCCTGGATTCTGGGCCAGCATCTCGGCCGCGATCAGCACCATCCAGGCGATCCCCAGCGAGACCCGCAGCCCGGCGAAGATCATCGGAATCGCCGAGGGCAGCACCACTTTGCGGGTGTGGGTCCAGAACGACAGTCGCAATACTTTTGACACGTTAAGCAGGTCCGGGTTGACCGCCGACACGCCCACGCTGGTGTTGATCAGGGTCGGCCACAGGCTGCACAGCGTGACGGTGATCATCGAGGTGATGAAGGCCTTTTCGAACATCGGATCGTTGCTGACGTAGGTGGCCGACACCACCATGGTCACCAGCGGCAGCCAGGCCAGGGGCGACACCGGCTTGAAGATCTGGATCAGCGGATTGACCGCCGATGAAAAGTGCCGGTTCAAACCGATCAGAATACCCAGCGGCACCGCGATCAGCGTGGCCAGCAGAAAACCCGCCAGCACGGTGATCAGGCTGGTGCCGATCTGGTCCACGAAGGTGGGCGCGCCCGGGTAATCACGAATTCTGGTGACGGCATCCGGATTTTTCGCGAGGATACGGGCGTTGCGTTTCTCCTGCATGGTGACGAACTGGTCGGCCCGCTCGCGCTGGTCGACGTGTTCCTGCCACAACTGACCAGCCTGCTTCCAGACATCGGCCGGGCCCGGAAAGGCGCCCAGTGAGGTCTGGACCCGGGGCGCCGTTAGCTGCCAGAACACCAGGAATACCGCGATGCCCAGGGTGGGTAGCAATAGCTGACGTCCCGCTTCCGCCGCCCGTTTCCGTGTCAGTTGGCCGGCCAGGGCGCGGAGCATGGCCGCCAGCCCGGACAGTCGGTCGGTATCAGTCTTGGCGATGCTCGTCATCATCGTGCTCCTGGCCAGGTTGGGTTAAAGGTGAAGAAATAGTCTGATCACGGGGTTTCCTTTCCCTTCAGACCAATGGCAAAGCTGTCGATGTAGGCGTTGGGTTTGCGGGGTGTAAAGGCCACTCCGTCAATCAGCTTGCCCTGCCCGGGCCGGGCAAAGTTTTCTGCATCCAGGTCGGGGAAATCGTCAGCACTGAGCGTGCCATCCTCGATCAGTGAGCGTGCGGCCTCCTTGTAGATGTCGGCCCGGTAAACCCTGGCGGCGGTTTTCATGTACCAGTCATCCGGTTTGGCTTCGGCAATCTGGCCCCAGCGGCGCATCTGGGTGAGGTACCAGATGGCATCGGAGGGATACGGGTAGGTCGCGTAATAGCGGAAGAACACGTTGAAGTCCGGAACCTTGCGGACATCACCCTTTTCATACTCGAAGGTGCCGGTCATGGAGTTGGCGATGACCTTTTCATCGGCTCCGACATAGTTGGAACGGGCCAGCAGTTTGACCGCTTCCTCGCGGTTGGCGTTGTCGTTCTCATCAAGCCAGTGGGCGGCACGGATCAGGGCCCGCAGCAGGTGCAGGTGAGTGTTGGGGTACTTCTCGGCCCAGGCTTCGGTCACCCCGAATACCTTCTCGGGGTTGTTGGGCCAGATCTCGTAATCGGTAACCACCGGAACACCGATGCCCTTGAACACGGCCTGCTGGTTCCAGGGTTCGCCGACGCAGTAGCCCTGGATGGTGCCGGCTTCCAGGGTGGCCGGCATCTGCGGCGGCGGGGTGACTGACAAATAGACATCGGCCTGCAGGGTGCCGCTGGTGTCACCACGCTGGGGCGCATAATAGCCGGGGTTCAGGCCGCCGGCGGCCAGCCAGTAACGCAGTTCGTAGTTGTGGGTGGATACCGGGAAGACCATGCCCATCCGGAAACGTTCACCCTTGTCCTTGTACTGTTCCACCACCGGTTTGAGGGTGGAGGCGCTGATCGGGTGTCTGGGCCGTCCGTCCGGGCGGGTCTCAAGTTGCGGTTTCATCACGTCCCAGACATCGTTGGACACGGTGATGCCGTTGCCGTTCAGGTCCATGCTGAACGCGGTGATAATGTTGGCCTGGGTGCCGTAGCCAATGGTGGCTCCCAGCGGCTGCCCGGCCAGCATGTGGGCGCCGTCCAGTTCACCGGTGATGACCCGGTCGAGCAGGACCTTCCAGTTGGCCTGGGCTTCCAGTTCCACGAACAGGCCCTCATCTATGAAATAGCCCTGCTCCCAGGCGACGGCCAGCGGCGCCATGTCGGTCAGTTTGATAAAGCCCAGTTTCAGGTCGGGTTTTTCCGGCGGGCCGATTTCGGCCTGCTCGGCGTGAGCGATGTTGCCAATGCCGGCCCAGACGCACGCGAGGATCACAAGGTGTTTCAGCTTCATCGGTTTCTCCCGGTGGTTTTCTGACCACAAAAAAAGCGCCTGCTCCCCTTGGTGTCAGGGAGCAGGCGCCAATGCCTGCAGATCGTCAGGTTTTTAAAAATCGTCTCTGTATGAACTAAAGCATAGCCCGTGCCAGATTTATTTAGACATAAAAAACAATGAGGTAGCGGAATTGATCGCAGGCGTGAACGCCAGGGGTGGATCGACATTGCGCATTTTCAGTGAGTCTGCACCATCACCGGGCGAGAACAGGCATGGCCGCAGTTGTGCAACTGTCTACCGCGCAGACTCCAGTCGCCAGTCGTGGAGCTGTTCGCCCAGCAGGCTGTCGCTGGCCACATCGACCGGACCGTGGCGCCCGTCCAGTACGAAAGGCAGCCGGTGACGCCCTTCGGTTTTGCCGTCAATCGTCGGCGCATCGAGTCCGATCGCGCTGGCAGCGCTACGAAAAAGTTCGGGTTGCACGATGTCCGCCAGTGCGCCGGTCGACACCGATTGCAACTGCCCCCAGCGCACCAGCCGGGTCGCCAGCCAGTGAGCCTGTGACAGCCAGGGAAAATTAGCGGAATGCCGGAAAAAGTGCTGGTTCAGGCGGGGGTGGAACAGGCTGAACGGATGATCATCCAGGGCTTCTATCTGACGTCCCAGGTAGTGTCCCGGGGCCAGGGTTTTGCACAGTAGAGAATGGTGGTCGGGATCATCCAGCCAGCGACAGGCCTTGAGCAGGGCGCCGATCAGGCGCTGATGGACTTCCTGGTGCTGGCCGGCCCAATCGCCCCGCATACCGAGCACTTTCTCGGGGGCGTTCTGCCAGATCTGGTGGCCTGAGTGCAGTATGCGGCCCAGCTGACGATATTCCAGCAGGCTGTTCCAGGGTTCGCCCACGCAGCAGCCTTCAATGGCACCCGCCCGGAAGGCATCCATCATCTGGTCGGGCGAGACCGGAATGATCTGCACGTGATCGTGGACATCGTCGCCGGCGGTAGCGAGCCAGTCCCGTAGCTGCAGATCATGGCTGGACCAAGGCGCGACTGACGCCAGTTGAATGGGCATGCCGCGGGTTATAGCCAGGTTGATCAAGGCCCGGGCTGATCCTGTCGGGTCCGCCGCAGACACGCCAGTCGCGGTCAGTTCATCAAACAAGCGGTTGCACAGGGTAATGCCATTGCCGTTACGACTCAGCACCATGCCGGACACTACGGGCACCGGGGGCCG
>JASBRL010000112.1 GCA_030149475.1 Marinobacter sp. | reverse complement strand
CAGGCAGACCAGTTGATCGTGTCCGCACGCACCAGCGGTCAGACCACGGATGTTGACGGCCTGTCGCTGTTCCTGGTCGATGCCGGGGCCGCCGGAGTCGCGGTGCAGGACTTCGCCACCCATGACGGTCATCGTACCGCGCGGGTCACCCTGACCAACGTCCAGGTTGGCGAGGATGCGCTGATCGGACTTCAGGGCAAGGCCTCGACGCTGATCGAAAAAGTCACCGACCTGGGCATTGCAGCCCTCTGTGCCGAAGCCGTGGGCGCCATGGAGGCGCTTAATGAAATCACCCTTGAGTACCTCAAGACCCGTAAACAGTTCGGGGTGCCGATCGGTAAATTCCAGGTGCTGCAACATCGCATGGCTGATATGTTCATTGCTGCGGAGCAGGCCAGATCCATGGCGATCCTCGCCGCCAGTGAGGCGGACTCCGGGAACCGGGAGAGTCGCCGGGAAGCCTTGTCCATGGCCAAGACCCTGGTCGGGCAATCCGCCCGCTATGTGGGTGAGCAGGCGGTTCAGCTTCACGGCGGTATGGGCGTAACCGACGAGATGTTTGCCAGCCACCTGTTCAAACGGCTGGTGCTGATCAACCTGCTGCTGGGTGACGCAGACCATCACCTGGCTCAGGTCAGCGACGGGCTGCTGGCGAAAAGCGCCTGACAGCGGGGCATCGCGAAGCACACCCTCGGTGACGTGTAAAAGCTGCCGGGGCGGAGACACCCTCAAACTTTTTTCAGGAGACAGACATGAGCGTAAAACAATTATTCGATCTCAGTGGCAAAGTGGCCCTGGTCACCGGCGGGTCCCGGGGCCTGGGCCTGCAGATGGCCGAGGCACTCGGCGAAATGGGCGCCAAGGTCGCTCTCACCGCACGTAAACAACACGAACTGGATGCCGCCGAAAGCCACCTCAAAGGCCTGGGCATTGAGGTAATGACCCTGGCCGCCGACATGTCCGATCTGGAAGGCATTCCGGGTGTGGTGGACAAGGTTGTCAGTGCGCTGGGCGATATCGACATCCTGGTCAACAACGCCGGTGCCACCTGGGGCGCTGCCGCTGAAGACTACCCGGCTGAAGGCTGGATGAAAGTGATGAACCTGAACGTCAATGCCATTTTCTTCCTCACTCAGGCGGTGGCGAAGCGCTGCATGATTCCCCGCCAGAGCGGCAAGGTCATCAACATCGCCTCGATTGCGGGCCTCTCCGGCAACCCGGAGAAGATGAAAACCATTGCCTACAACACCAGTAAAGGTGCCGTGGTGAACTTCACCCGCGCCCTGGCCGCGGAATGGGGTCATCACAACATCAACGTCAATGCCCTGTGCCCCGGGTTCTTCCCGTCCAGAATGTCCCAGGGACTGCTGGATGCCCAGGGTGACACCATGCTCGAGCGAATCCCGCTGAACCGGTTTGGCGGCGACGAAGACCTGAAAGGCGCGGCCGTACTGATGGCCTCCGAAGCCGGTCGTCACATCACCGGTCAGTGTCTGGCGGTAGACGGAGGCACCCTCGTTTCCTGAACGGGTTTCCCCGACAGGGGGTCCCGAACCGCAGATTGCCCTACCAGGGCGGGATCGGCGCTTGCCGGTTCCGCCCGCTTTGCCCGGCCCCGGGCACAAGCCACGGTCACCATGCCTGGTATCCCTGCCCCCTCTCGCGCCGCTGCCATCTCACCCGCGCTATTTTCCCCCGCCCATCTGAGCAAATCGCTTCGCTATCGCCTGATCGGTGAATCCCTCAGGTTCCGTTACACAAACGGCCGGACGGGTTACCTGTTACCTCTTATCTGTATTGATAAGTTACATTGAATTTCATGCAAAACTGGCTGTTTTCTCTGAATAATTAAAATTGTTAAGTTTTGATACCAGACACTGGACGTTATAAATGACTGCTCTATTATTCAGCCATGCAAGATGGGGTTCCGGACGTCACCAATGACCTGGAACCCGTCTCCAACGAGTTGTAGTCGATGGCCATTCAGATACTCGTGATTGCGAACCGCCGCCCACCGTTCAGTGCCTGACCCGGCCAACGGCGCGAGCAGTAAGGCGCCCGATTGCGGGCCGATGAGGATCCTGAACTGTGAAATCCATACTGGCAACGCTGATATTTGCAGGACTGGTGTGCGTGCAGTCTGTTGCCCGTGCGCAACCCGCCGGCGACGTCGAGCAGGCCATCCAGCAACAACAGCTCGACATGCAACAGCAACAGGATGCCCTTACGCGCGCCAGACAGGAACGTCAGCGGGCCCTTGATCTGCGGCAATGGCGCCATGACCTGTCAGCAACCGGGCTGTCGCCCGCTACCGAGCAGTGCCTCCCGGTCAGCAAAGTGCGCTTTAAGGGCTTCACAGTTCTTTCGGATGACGTTACCGCCCGCACGGCAGACCTGATCACGCCCTACCTGGATGACTGCCTCACCAAGACGCGGCTTACGACCATTCTCAAAGACATCAATCAGCTGTTTCAGCAGGAAGGCCTGGTCACCACGCACGCCTTTCTGCCGCAGCAGGACCTCACCACGGAGACCTTGATTATTCGCGTGCTGGTGGGGAAGAAGCCACCACAATCACCGGAATCCACCATCGCCAACGTCGTCCCCGCACGACCGGGCTGGCTGGGAGAACGGATATCGCTGGCGGGCAGCAGCCTGTCCAGCCGGACTGACTATAACGAACGCCTCAAGCTGGCCGCCGATGACGTCACCGGCCTCAATGATGACCTGAAGTTCAACTACAACCGCTCCAGCGCGAACCGGTTTGATGCCCGCTCCCAGGGGTTCAGATTTGATTATTCATTTCCCTGGCGCTACAGCGCACTGAGCGTCAATGGCAACCTCTACAGGTATCAGAATTCGGTAGCTGGCGCCGACCGGAAGTACCAGATCAGTGGCAACAGCCGAGTGATTGACATGAGCGCCAACCATACGTTGTTTGCCAACCCGTCCACCCGCCTGGATGGCCAGGTCAGCCTGATCTCGCGGGAAAACAACAGCTATACGGAAGGGACCCGCCTGAACGACTCCAGCCGTCAGTTCTCCATCCTGCGGGTCGAAGGCCGCCTTCACCACTACCTGGGGTTCGATACCACCGCCTTCACCCGGTTCTCGGCAGAACGGGGGCTGGACGTATTCGGCGCCGACAGCGACGAGAACTCCCTCGAGCGGGGAACCACAGGATTTCGTACCTATTCCGTGTTCGGCTCGCTGGGCCACACCTTGTGGCGCTGGACCTGGGACCTGAGTGGACAGTACCAGTACAGTCCGGACGTGCTGCCCTATTCCGAGCAGATTCTGGTGGCCAGCTCATCACTGATGTCGGGGTTTGCCAACCAGCGCCTGGCGGGCGACCAGGGCGGCTGGGTGCGCCTGGATGCCAACAGCCCGTGGTTTCCCACGGAATTGATGCGAGGCCTGCATTCAAACCTGCGGCTGTCCGTGCTCCGGGGCTGGGTTCCGCGGATTGATGGCCAGAACGACCCTTACGGCGGCGCCAGCGCGGCGGAGCTGGCGGTGCGGGTCAGAACAGATGACCTGACCGCCGGTATGCGCGTCGGTCGCATGCTGGAGGATTCCGCCACCAACACCAGCAGACCGGACCACCCGGACATTGCTTTTACCCTGTCCATGAACCTTTGAGCCAACAGCGGCCCTCAATAACCAGGGACTTGATCACACTTTCCTCAAGGGTGCGCTGATCAATTCCCGTCTGCTTCTGACCCCTGCTATTATAATCCCTTACAGAGTTGTCACTTGAAGGCGACAATAGCCTGAGTGTTACATTATGGCACGCAAAGGGAGCACGCAAGCGCGCCACCACGCCCTGCCAGTCAAACCATCGCCTATGCAGTCCACGGGTTGAATCATGGCTGCCGGGTCGTCGGCCGAGCCGGACAGGCTCGTTTGTACCGGTGGCCCGAACGCTAAAAAGGAAATTTCATGTTGTCTGTCCGACTCCTGTCAGGATCACTGCTGTTTGCGTTACTGGGACTCTGTACCAGCGCAGCGGCGTTCAGTCTTGACGATGTCGCTGCCAAAGCCAAAGCGCGAGCCGACCAGCCCTATAAGGCACCCAAACCGATTCCCCAGTTCCTGCGGGAGCTGACCTACCGGCAGTATCAGGATATCCGCTTCCGGCCGGGTGAGAGCCTGTGGCACGAATCCGATACCAGTTTCCAGATCCTGCCCGTGCCTGCCGGCGCGTACTACGGCCACACCGTTAAATTGCATGAGGTAAATGCCCAGGGCATCGAACCCATCGAATTTGACAAGAACCGGTTTGACTATCCCAGTGACGCCATTGCCAAACGCATACCACCAGACCTCGGCTATGCCGGTTTCAAGCTCACCTTCCCCATGAAGACGCCGACCGTGCGGAATCAGTTCCTGACCTTTGCCGGTGCCAGCTACCTGCGGGCGGTCGGCAGCGACAACAACTTCGGCCTGTCTGCCCGCGGTGTGGCCATTGATACCGGCCTGCCGTCCGGCGAGGAATATCCGTCGTTCGTGGAATTCTGGCTTGAGCGACCATCACCGACCGCCAAATCCATCGTGATTTACGCCCTGCTCGACGGGCCCAGTACCACTGGCGCCTATCGCTTCGTGGTCAATCCCGGCAAAACCACTGACATTGACGTCACCGCGCGCCTGTTTTTCCGCAAAGACGTTAACTTGCTGGGACTGGCCCCGCTGACCAGTATGTTCTACTACGGTGAACACAGTGTGCGCCCGCTCGGTGAATGGCGCCCGGAGGTACATGACTCCGACGGTCTGCTGATCCACGACGGAGCCTCCGGTGAGTGGCTCTGGCGGCCGCTGCTGAACCCGCGCAACCTGCGCACCAGTTACCTGCAGACCGACAACGTGCGAGGCTTCGGGCTGATGCAGCGCCAGACGGACTTTTCCGACTATGAAGATATGGAAGCCCGTTACGACCTGCGGCCCAGCGCCTGGATTCAACCCCGGGGTGACTGGGGCAAGGGCGACGTGGTTCTGGTGGAAATTCCCACCCGGGCAGAAACCAACGACAATATTGTCGCCTTCTGGCACCCCAGGGACCCGGTCACTGCGGGCCAGCAGAAAGACCTGTCCTACACCCTGTCTTTTGGCGGCCCGGACATCGCCAGACAGCCCTCCGGTGCGGCTATCCAGACCTTTGTGGGCAGCGGCAACCGCGTCGGCGGCGGCGATGCCAGGGGCGCCTATCGCATTATTGTGGACTTTGCCGGGGGCGCTCTGGACAAGCTGAATGCTGACGCGGCGGTGGTCAGCCGGGTCAGCGGCGGGAAAGACGTGGAGGTGCTTGAGCACTTTGCCGAATACATTGCCCCAGAGAAACGCTGGCGGCTGTCAATGCTGGTACGGCCAGCCCAGGATGCTCCCCTGTCCGTGCGCGCATACCTCAGCCTCAAGGATGAGCCGTTAACGGAGACCTGGACCTATGAATTGCCGGCGGACGCCGATATCCGAAACAAATCGCAGTAGTCGGCAGCCATTCACGGAGACGGAGTTCTGACATGGCAAAAGCATTGTGCCAGCAGGCGCTGGACCGGGTCATCGCCTATTTGCGAGGCTATCAGATCGAGCCCACCAACGAGGTTTGCCGGCAGGCCCTGCAGTTAGTCGACGTGGCCCTCGCCGAGGGCGAACACGACGTCATGCAACGGGCAATCGACAAGATTCCGGAATTTTTCGAGCTGCCGGAACCCTACATTCCGGTCCAGCGACCGACGCTCAAGCGCGGCAGCATCGGGTACCGGCCCTATGTCTGAAGCGACCGTTGCTCCGGACGTGCCTGATCAGCGGCCGCTGTCCATGCCTGACAAACCCGTGCGGTGGCGGGCCATGGCGTTCATTCGCCGGACCTTGCTGGCCGCCTTTGTACTCGGCCAGACCGCCGTCGCCAGCTACTACCTGCTGTGGGTACTGCCCTACCATGGATACACCTGGGTGGAAAAAGGCCTGACCGGCCTGTTTGCGCTTCTCTATGCCTGGATCGCAGTCGGCTTCTGGACCGCCGTGATCGGCTTTTTCATCCGCCTGTTCGGTGGTGACCGCTATTCCCTGCTCAAGCGTCACAGCGACGACGCCCTTGCGGCTACACCGATGGCCAAAACCGCCATCGTCATGCCGATTTACCATGAGCCGGTGCAGCGGACACTGCGGGGCCTGCGCGCGGTTTACCGGGACATAGAGCGCAGTGGCGAGCTCGACCACTTTGAGTTCTACATTCTCTCGGATAGCCGCGACCCCAACGTCTGGCTCGAAGAGCAGGCCGCCTGGCAACGAATGTGCGATGAACTCGATGCCGATGGCCGGCTGTTCTATCGGCGCCGTACGGTCAACCTCAACTACAAGAGCGGCAACGTCGCCGACTTTCTGCGGCGCTGGGGCCGGCGCTGCCGCTACATGATTGTGCTGGATGCGGACAGCCTGCTCAGTGGCCGGACGCTGGTTAAAATGGTCAGACTGATGCAGCGAGAACCCGGCACTGGCATCCTCCAGACCAACCCGACCGTGATTAACGGTCAGTCCCTGTTCGCGCGCCTGCAACAATTTGCCAACCGGGTCTACTCACCCCTGTTTTCTGCCGGACTGGCGGCGGTACAGATGGGCGATGCAGCCTTCTGGGGGCACAATGCCATTATCCGGGTGGACGCCTTTATGGCGCATTGCGGGCTGCGCAAACTGCCCGGCTTTGGTCTGTTCCGGGGGCCGATCATGAGCCACGATTTTGTCGAGGCCGCCTACATGGGTCGAGCCGGCTACGAAGTCTGGCTGGAACCGGGGCTGGTCGAGAGCTACGAGGAATCACCCCCGACCCTGGCCGATGAACTGACCCGGGACGAGCGCTGGTCCAAGGGCAACCTGCAGCACATCTGGATCATGCTGTTTGGGCGTCGCATCCGCTTTGCCCACCGATTAGCCTTTCTCAATGGCATCATGGCCTATCTGGCGTCCTTGCTCTGGTTTGCCTTCCTGGTACTGACAACCATTGAAGCGGCGCAGATGGCACTGGCGCCGATCGATTACTTTCCGGAGGGGCATCAGGGACTGTTTCCGCTATGGCCGGAATGGCGCCCCCAGTGGGCCGTGCTGCTGGCCCTCAGCACGATGGCGCTACTGTTCCTGCCGAAATTCCTGGCCATACTTGACGCCCTGATCCACGGTCTGACCCGATCCTTCGGCGGCTTTTTTCACCTGGTGGCCAGTGTGGTGGTGGAAATCCTGATTTCGGTGCTGCTGGCACCGGTACGGATGCTGGCCCACAGCCGTTACGTGCTCAGCGGACTGTTGAACGTTTCGCTGAAATGGGCGGGACAGAACCGTACCGAGGCCACCACCTGGCGGCAGGCCTTTTTCAATGAGTTTCCCGGCATGGTGGCCGGATTTGCCTGGTCAGCGTTTGCCTGGTCCCTGGACCCCCTGTTCTTCCTGTGGTCATTACCGGTGGCCGTTCCCCTGATTCTGGCGTTTCCGACTTCGGTAATGCTCAGTCGTCAGACAGTCGGTGCGCTGCTGAGACGCTGGCATCTGCTGCTGATTCCGGAAGAAATATCGCCGTCGCCATTGCTTCAGGATGCGGCGGATGAGCGACGTCTGCTGCCCTGGCTGGAAGGACTGACCCGGTTCGAGGAAGCCATCCTGTCGCCCCGCCTGAACCGCATGCATCAGAACTTTGCCCGCTGGCATCGCGGCCGCATCCGCCGGGAAACCCTGTCAAGACTGGCCCAACTTTGTCTGGAAAAGGGCCCGGAAGCACTGACCTCCAAGGAACTCAGCAGTCTGTGCCGCGACCGGGATTCGCTCGCCTGGTTGCATACGGCCGCCTGGCGCGCTGCACCCGACAGTGTCTGGGGCCGACGTTTGAGCATACTGTCCGCAATGGACGAGCCCGACCCTCATTCAACGAAGCAACTGGCAACAGGACGATAACGCTATGGATCGACGTTCCGTACTTAAAATGGCGGGTGCGCTGAGCCTCTATGGCCTGCCGGTACCGGCCATGCTGGTCAGCCGGCTGGCGCAGGGCAAAACCGTCGGCAAGGCCCGGGCTTTCGACTACGCCTGGCTCAAAGGCCACGCGCGGACCCTGGCCTCAAGACCTTACCAGGATCATCAGGGCGAGTTACCGGCTTCACTGCAGTCGCTGTCCTGGGACGACTATCAGGCGATCCAGTTCCGGTCCGACAAATCACTGTGGCAGGAACCTGGCAGTGCCTTCCATGCGCAACTGTTCCACCTAGGGCTGTATTTTCAGCGCCCGGTGCAGATTTACGAGGTGATTGACGGCACAGCGCGGGAACTGGCCTATGACCGCGACTATTTTAAATACAGCGGTAAACAGCCGCTTGGCGATTTGCCGGACGACCTGGGTTACGCCGGTTTTCGACTTCAATTTCACACCAATTTCAAGCTGGACCTGGCGGCATTTCTGGGCGCCAGCTATTTCCGCGCCGTGGGTGAGGAGATGCAGTACGGCATGTCGGCCCGGGGCCTGGCCATCGATACCGGCATGAACCGGGACGAGGAATTTCCGGCTTTCACCGCTTTCTGGCTGGAAAAACCCAAAGCCGGCGACACCCGGGTTACCGTCTACGCGCTGCTGGACTCGCCCAGCACCACTGGCGCCTACGTGTTTGATATCGAACCCGGGCGCAACATGGTGATGGACATCAGTGCGGCTCTGTATCCGCGCAAGTCGATTGAGCGTCTGGGTATCGCACCGCTGACCAGCATGTACATGGTCGGCGAAAACAACCACCGCGTGGCTGATGACTGGCGTCCGGAAATTCACGATTCGGACGGTCTCGCCCTGTGGACAGGCACCGGTGAGTGGATCTGGCGTCCCCTGTCAAATCCGCGCCAACTGCGGGTGAACAGTTTTCTTGACCAGAATCCCCGCGGCTTCGGCCTGCTTCAACGAGACCGGAACTTCGACCACTATCAGGATGACGGCGTGTTCTACAACAAGCGCCCCAGTGTCTGGGTCGAGCCGGTCGGAAATTGGGGCAAGGGGTCCGTGATGCTGGTGGAAATACCCACCCAGGATGAAACCTTTGATAACATTGTGGCGTTCTGGAATCCCGATTCACCGCTGACACCCGGCAAGGAACACCTGGTCTCCTACCGGCTGAACTGGGGCGACACCATGCCCGAATCGCCCTATCAACTGGCGACCACCCGGGCCACACGAACCGGGCGTGGCGGGGTGGTTGGCAGGGACCGGCGTTACTTCTCCTGGCGCTTTGCCATCGACTTCGCCGGCGGCATGCTGGACATGCTCGGCCCCGACGCCAAGGTGGAAGAGGTGATCACAGCCAGTCGCGGCAAGGTGGAAATCACTTCGGCCCGGCCGCTGCATGCGATCAACGGCTATCGCGCGATGTTCGATCTGGTGCCGGACGATTCCGGGGAACCCATTGACCTGAGAGTCTACCTCAAGCTGGATGACCAGCCTCTGACCGAGACCTGGGTTTATCAGTACACACCGCCACCGCTGGGTGAGCGCACGACCTGAGACCAGTATGACAACATCCGGCGAGGGCACCCGTCTCAACAAATACATCAGTGAAACCGGGCTCTGCTCCCGTCGGGAAGCGGACCGGCTGATTGCCGACGGTCAGGTCCAGATCAACGGCCAGACGGCCGAAATGGGGGTCCGGGTCGGGTCCGACGACCAGGTGCTGGTCCAGGGCAAACCACTGCGAGCCAGACCTGAAGCCGTGTATCTGGCCTATCACAAACCGGTAGGCATTACCTGTACTACGGACCCGGCCATTGCCGGCAACATCGTTGACGCCCTCAAGTACCCCGGCGGTCGCATTTTCCCTATTGGCCGCCTCGACAAACCGTCTGAGGGACTCATCCTGCTCACCAACGACGGCGACATCGTCAACAAGATCCTGCGCGCCGGCAACGCCCACGAAAAGGAGTACAACGTTACGGTGGACCGGGCGTTCAGCAGCGAATTCGTCCAGCGCATGGCAGCGGGCGTGCCGATTCTCGATACCGTGACCCAGCCGTGCCAGGTGCGCCAGACCTCTCCGGTCTCGTTCAACATCATCCTGACCCAGGGGCTGAACCGGCAGATTCGCCGAATGACTGAAGCGCTGGGCTACAACGTGGTGCGACTCAAACGGGTGCGGGTGATGAATATCCGCCTTGACGGCCTCAAGGCAGGCCAGTGGAGATTCCTGAGTCGCCCGGAGATGGACCGCATCAACGCGATGCTGGCCAACTCCAGCAAGACCGAAGAGGCCAGCAGCCTGAACAACCGCCGCCCCGCGAGCCCGGGCAAACCAGCCGCGGGGCGCAACAAAGCACCACGGCAGGGCAAACCACGGCCGTCAGGAGCCCGTCGCCAGCGAGATCTCGGGAGTCGGTGATGCTGGCGCCTCCGCCAAGGTCCGCTCGCAATGGTACTGACCGGCATCGAAATCGCGGGTCTGCTGCCGGAACTGCCAGGTAAAGCCCGGCCAGAGCGTGGTGTTCCTGCCGTGTTCGTTGACGTACCAGCTCTTGCAGCCGCTTTGCCAGACTGAATCGCCCAGTTTGGCGTGAATGGAGGCATTGTAGCGACTCTGGACGTCGGCTTTGACTTCTACCGTCTGCCAGCCCCGACGTTTCATCTTCCGCAAGGTCGCGAGCACATACTGCACCTGGGATTCGATCATATAGACCATGGAGCTGTGGCCGAGGCCGGTGTTCGGGCCCATCAGCATGAAAAAGTTGGGAAAACCGGCGACTGTGGTGCCCTTGTAAGCTTCCGCACCCGCCTGCCAGGCGTCCAGCAGGTCCACACCAGCGCGGCCGAACACCATGCCCCGGGGAATGGGCTCCTGAGCCTTGAACCCGGTGCCGTAGATCAGGCAGTCCACCGGCCGCTCCACGCCCTCACCATCCACAATGCTGTGGGCTCGTATTTCGCGAATACCATCGGTCAGTACGTCCACGTTGTCCTGCGTCAGCGCCGGATAATAATTGTTGGAAATAAGCACCCGCTTGCAGCCGAAATGAAAATCGGGCGTCACCTTGCGACGCAGTTCCGGATCGCTGATCTGTCGACGTATGTGCCGGCGGGCCTGCATCTCGCCCAGTTTCAGAATACGTGGATTCAGCACGAACCCCAGTACCCGGGCCTCCAATTGCCAGTAGATGCTGTTTCGCAACAGTGCCTGGGCCGACGGCACGCGGCGGAACAGGGCCTTTTCCGGCGCGCTGATGGCGCGATCCGGCTTGGGCACGATCCACGGCGGCGTACGCTGATACAGATCCAGGTGCCCGGCCACTTTGGCGACTTCCGGCACAAACTGGATCGCCGACGCGCCGGTGCCGATCACCGCAACCCGCTTGCCCCGCAGGTCGTATTCGTGATCCCAGTCCTGGGAATGAAACTGCTTGCCCTTGAAACGGTCCGCGCCCTTGATCGCCGGGTAGGCCGGGGTGCTCAGACCGCCCATACCGGATATCAGAATCGGCGTGGCCAGACGCGTGACCGGTGGCAGTTCGGGGTCGTTACGGTCCAGTTCATCACCTGGATTCAGCCATTTGCGCTGGCGATAGGCCCACAGGTCCGGACTGGCCATGGTTTCAATCGCCCATCGTTGGCCAGTCGACTGATAGCGGGCGCCCACCACATGGGTATTGAGGCGGATGTGAGGCATCAGGTTGTACTTTTCAGCACAGTGTTTCAGGTAGGCCTTGATCTCTTCCTGCCGGGCAAACATCCGCGACCAGTCGGGGTTGGGCTCAAAGGAGAAAGAATACAGTGCCGATTGCACATCACAGGCACAGCCCGGGTAATGGTTTTCATGCCAGGTGCCACCGATGTCATCGCTCTGCTCAAGAATCACGAAATCGGTGTAGCCCGCCTGCCGGAGACGGATGCCCATTCCCAGGCCGGAAAACCCGGTACCGATAATGACAATGTCTGACTGGGTACCGTCTGACTGGGTACCGTCTGACTGGGTGCTGTCTGACTGACTGCTCATAACCGCTCCTTCTGAATCAGGTATACACTTGTATACGGCAGATATACACGTCTCGTAGACAACTGTATACTTTTAGCCGATGGCACAGCGCCCTTTGGCCCCAACTGACAACAGGACGTCCTCATGAGCGTGTTAACCGGTGGCAAGCTGAAACTGGTGCAGGCAGCCCTGACGCTGATTACCGAAAGCCGCAGCCTGACATCGCTGGGGCTGAGAGAGCTGGCCCGGGAAGCCGGCCTCAACCCGAACACCTTTTATCGCCACTTTCGCAACCTGGACGAATTCGGACTGTTTGTACTGGGTTTCATTGCTCAGGAGATGAAAAGCGGGGTGCGGGAACTGCGCCGGATGGCTGAGAATTCCGATCAGGCCGCGCAAGAAACGGTAGCCTTTGTCTATACCTATTTTCTCAACAATCCGGCCGCCACCACCATTGCGGTGCGCGAACTTCACGGCGCATCGCCGTTATTACGCCGGGCACTGGAGAACCAGCTCGACGCCAGTGCCCGGGAGATGGCTGAGGATATTATTGAGCGGCAACTGGTGGCCGGGATAGCCGACAGCACCATCCTCGAGATCTCCCGGATGACCATTCGCTACATCCTTTTCCGGGCCATGGACTACCTGGAGAAACCGGACCAGCGGCTGGCGATCCGGCGGGAAACCGAACGCTTCATCAACCGTCAGTTCCGGGGTGCTCTGGTGGAGCACCTGTCGCCGGCCGAGATCGCGGAGAGGGCCTGATCGGCCCGGCCGTCAGTTACCGGTGGTGTTGTAAACGTACGAGTCGACCTTGCCGTCTTTATCGAACGTCACCACCAGATCCGTGGTCTGGGCATCGCTGAACGCAGACCAACGATACTTGCCGTAAGTCCAGGTTCGCTGGCCATCCTTCAGACCCGTGCGCCAGGGTTCACCGAACATCCGTTCAATATCGGCGCGGCTGGTCTGGCCGATCTGGATCTGGTCGACATTCTGGGTGGCAAAATCATGACCGACGGTAGCGCAACCAGCGATCAGAACCACTGAAGCCAGACATCCGGCCGAGATCAGCATTTTCATCTTTGTCATATCTGTACTCTCCATTCAGGACCGCCCGTTCAGGACTGTGAGTTCATCATACGGATAATCAGCCACCGGTGAATTACCAAACGGATAACAGCTGTCAATAGCGCTGCATAGCGGCCCCTCCAGGACAAACCTGAATACCGCAGCAAACCGATCCGGCCACCACTTGAACAAAGGTTGTCCTCGACGCCGCAGTCAGTCAGGTTATATTCTGCATGCCACCGATTGTTTACCTGTGGAGACCCGTTCTATGTTATCAGTCATTGCCTTTGGCGAAGCCCTCATCGATATGCGTTCTACCACCGTGGACGATGGTCAACCGGCGTTTGTTCAGCAACCCGGTGGGGCACCCGCCAACGTTGCTGTGGGGGTTGCCCGTCTGGGAGGCGATGCCTGGTTCGTGGGACAGGTTGGGCATGACATGTTTGGTGATGCGATCCAGTTGGCCATGCAGTCAGCCGGAGTCCGCACTGATCACCTGTTGCGAACCGGTGCGGGCATGACACCCCTGGCGTTTGTCAGTCTCGACCCGACCGGCGAACGCCATTTCGCGTTCTATCGTGACCGCACGGCGGATCTGCTTTACCCTGGCGCTCAGTTCCCTGTTGACAGACTCAGCGACCAGACCATTTTCCACGCCTGCTCCAACACTCTGACCGAAACCGGAATCCGTCAAACCACTCTGGACCTCCTGTCACAAGCGCGGGCGGCGGGTTGCGTGACCAGTTTCGACGTCAACTATCGCGAAAATCTCTGGGCCGCTGGCGACGACCCGCACTCTTCGATCAGGGAGGCCATGCTGGCCGCGGACATTATCAAGCTCAGCTACGAGGAATGGCATGAGTTCTGCAATCAACCCGAGAGCGACATTCCCGCATTGCTGGCCGGAGGCGCGCGCCTGGTGGTCATCACCAACGGCGCCGAAGCCGTGCGGGCTTACTGGGCCGGTGGCAACCTCAGTATCACCCCCGTTCAGGCGGAGGTGCGTGACACCACCGCTGCGGGCGACGCGTTTGTGGCGGGTCTGCTGCATTGCCTTGCCACGCGGCTAGCCAGCGGCGTGGATCTTGAGCAACTCCTGAACGCCCAGCAACTGCGCCCCATGCTGCAGTTCGCCAGTGCCTGCGGTGCCTTTACGGTCGGCCGCTACGGTGCATTCGACGCGTTGCCCACCGTTGAAGATATAACACCACTGGCCATCTGATGCGGACCTGATCGTCACCGGCAACACAGCATCCAGGGCAAAGCCAGACCGCAGGCGGCTACTTGTTCGCCTGCGTCAGATCAGCCCCCAGACGCCCAGCAGATAAATACCCAGGCTGAGAGTCACCGGCGCCAGCAGGGTGGAAAGTGCAACCAGGCTGGCCGCCAGATCGCCATTGCGACCCATCGCCCGCGCCATGATATAACTGACGGTCGCAGTGGGTGCTGCAAACATGGCAAACAGGGTGCCCAGCAACAGCCCCTTGAAACCCAGGGCGATGGCGATACCGGTGTAGAGCGCTGGCAGGATCAGTAGCTTCAACGCCACGGCCCAGGCGGCCAGCGGAGACACGGTACGCCAGGCCTGACGGTTAATGGTGGCACCCACACACAGCAGCGCCAGTGGCAGCGTCATGGCACTGAAGTAATCACCACTTTGTACCAGCAGCTCCGGCAATGGCAGCTTCAACAGGCCCACCGTGGTCCCGGCCACAATACTGATGATCAGCGGATTACGCAGAATCCCCAGCCAGATCTGCCGCCACTCGGTAGCACCACCGGCGGAACTGAGCGCGTACACCGACAACACGTTGTAGCTGAACGTCAGCACCGCCAGCAGGACAGAGCCCACAGCCAGTCCCTCACTGCCATAGAGCTGAGCAGAGACCGCAATGCCGACAATACCCAGATTGCCCCGGAAAGCACCCTGAACGAACACTCCCCGATCCGCTGGCGCCATTCCCAGCCAGCCACTGACCAGCCACAGCAGAACAAATCCGGCGACCGTGGCACCGAGGCCGAACAACAGTTGGCTGGGGTCCAGTACCGAGGCAATTTCCAGTTGCGCCAGATTAAGGAAGATCAGGGTCGGCAGCGCCACTCTGAACACGAGTTGAGACGCCGTTTCCACAAAGCCACTGTCGATCAGGTTGATCCGACGCAGCACCCAGCCCGCCGCCATCACGATAAAGATTGGCCCGGTTACCGAGAGCGCGAAGCTGAGATTTTGCAGGTAAGTCAAGATTGATATCCCTCAATGGCCAGCAGGCCTGACCCGGCTAGGCGGGCAGCGTGGGTTGGAATCACGGGCCGACTGCGGACCGGAGAGTCTAGCAGGTGCGATCATCGCCAGCCAAAACCGTTGAAAACACCCGGCCGTCATGTCCGGCATGAGAGGGTGAGACACGGACGCACGACCCTCGCTGGCGATGGCAACAACCCGATGAGCAGCGACTGCGCAACGCAGATCCCGAGAACCGCTAATTGTTATCTGCAATTTATTGATAATTTATATATAAAAAAAGTGTTTTTGCGCCTTTAACCCAGGCAAAATGTTTGACAGACCTGCTGGCCATGCTAGTTTGATTAAAACAGGAACAGCACGCGTTCAGACTGCTCAACCATACGCCTCGCTTTGCTGGCGTGTCCTCAAAACAATGTCGGGGGACTGATGGACCATCACTCATCACACCCCCCGGGAGAGCCACATCATGCGCAACAGAATAAAGCTCCTCACCGCACTGGTATTTTCTCTGGCTATGAGTGTCGCCCAGGCTGCCACGAATTGGGATATGCCTACGCCCTACGGTGATTCCAACTTTCACACCGTCAACATCCAGCAATTCGCCAATGACGTGAAGAAAGCCACCAACGGTGAGCTCAACATCACTGTGCACAGCGGTGGATCGCTGATCAAACACGCGGAAATCAAAAATTCCGTACGCCGCGGACTGGTTCCCATCGGTGAGCTGATTATGTCGCGACTGGCCAACGAAGACCCGCTGTTCGAAGTCGACTCTGTGCCGTATCTGGCCACCAACTATGATCAGGCCTGGGACCTGTGGCAGGCCTCCAGGGACATTCTCTCCGAACACCTTCAGCGACAGGGCCTGAAGCTGCTGTTTGCCGTGCCCTGGCCACCGCAAGGCATCTACACCCAGTTTCCGATCAAGACTGGCGACGAGCTTAAGGGCGTGAAGATGCGCGCCTACAACAAGTCCAGTGAACGTTTGGCCAAACTGCTGGGCGCACAACCTACCCAGGTCGAAGTACCTGACATTCCGACGGCATTTGGAACCGGGCGCGTCGATGCCATGATCACCTCCCCATCAACCGGGGCCAATACCCGCGCCTGGGATTACCTGTCCAATTTCAATCATGCTCAGTTGTGGCTGCCCAAAAATATGGTGATTGTGAACCTGCGCACGTTTGAAGGCCTCCCGGAAAAACAACAGCAGGCGATAGAAGACCAGGCCGCCATTGCAGAAAAGCGCGGCTGGGAGGCCAGCAAACAAGAAACCCAGGCGAAAATTGACATCATGCGTGAGCACGGCATTACCATTTCGGAGCCGTCGGACGCTTTCGCCAAGCGCCTGAAAGATATCGGCGATACGATGACGCAGGAATGGCTGGACCGTGCGGGCCCCGATGGCCAGGCACTGATCAAGGCTTATCGCACCCGATAACAGTTCGTCGAATCGAGATCTGCCAGGGAAGCGCGGATCCGGAGGACAGCCCATGCGCAAGGCACTGGACGGTTTTTACCGTGTTGGCGGAGCCTTATCCGCAATTCAGCTGACGGCCATCATGGTCATGATTGTGCTGCAGGTGCTCGGGCGCGTACTCGATAATCTCTTGCTCTGGATCGGGGTCAGTCCGCTAGGACTGAACATACCGGGGCTCGCCCAGATCGCAGCCTTTCTGCTGTTGGGGGCCACCTTTTTTGGCCTCGCGTATACATTTTGGCAGGGCGGTCATATCCGGGTCACCCTGGTGGTGCAAAACCTGCCACCTGTGCTCAAACGGTGGATGGATATGGCCATGGTCGCGGTCGCTGCCCTGATTACCGGGTTTGCGATCTGGTTCAGTGCGCGCCTGGCCCTCGACAGTTACGACTATGGCGATCTGTCCATCGGCATGGTTCCAGTACCCCTGTGGATACCCCAACTGGTTATGGTGCTGGGACTGGCCTGGCTCCTGATTGCGTTGCTGGATGCCATGGTGGCATTGGCGACCGGGCGCATCGATCAACTCCCCACCGACGCCCCGCAGGAATGAGCCCGCCATGGATATGATCTGGATGAGCCTGGCGCTGCTGGTGATTCTGCTGGCCTTGCTGGCAGCCGGGTTGTGGGTGGCATTCTCATTAACGGCCATCGGCTGTATATCGCTGTACTTTTTCAGCAACATTCCGGTCGGAGACAGCCTCGCCACGGCGTTCTACAGCGCCAGCGTTTCCTGGGAACTCGCTGCATTGCCGATGTTTATATGGATGGGCGAAGTATTGTTTCGCTCGCGCCTGTCCGAGCAAATGTTCAGCGGCCTGGCCCCCTGGGTGGGCAGGATTCCGGGTCGTCTACTTCACACCAACATTGCAGGTTGCGGCATTTTTGCAGCGATTTCCGGCTCGTCAGCAGCCACTGCCGCAACCATCGGCAAGATGTCGATACCGGAGCTCACCAAACGCGGTTATAACCAGAAACAGATTCTGGGCACCCTGGCAGGCTCAGCCACTCTGGGCCTGCTGATACCGCCATCCATTATCCTGATCGTCTACGGCGTCGCGACGGAACAATCCATTGCCCGCCTGTTTGTTGCCGGCATTCTGCCGGGGCTCCTGTTGATGGCGCTGTTCAGTGGTTATGTGGTGATCTGGTCTCTGTTTAACCCGGCGGGGGTGCCTCCGGGCGAGGCCGAGTCATTATCGTTTTCGGCCAAGGTCAAACGCAGCAGGCCGCTGATCCCGGTCTTCCTGCTGATTGTCGGGGTAATCGGGTCCATATACGGCGGCCTTGCCTCGCCCACAGAATCCGCCGCCATCGGTGTGGCCCTGGCACATCTTCTGTCCTGGCGCGGAGGGACCCTGTCCCTGTCAACCTGCATCGACGCCTTGATGGGGACAGTCAAAACCTCCTCAATGATCGCTTTCATTCTGGTAGGTGCCCACTTTTTGACCACCGCCATGGGCTTTACCGGCATACCTCGGGAACTGGCCACATGGATCAGCACACTGGGCCTCTCACCCGCCATGCTGCTGCTGGCATTAACGCTGTTCTTCATTGTGTTGGGCTGCTTTCTGGATGGCATCTCCGTAGTGGTCCTGACCACGTCGGTGATTCTTCCCATGGTAACGGCAGCCGGCATTGATCCCATCTGGTTCGGCATTTATCTGGTGATTGTGGTGGAAATGAGCCAGATCACCCCACCCGTGGGCTTTAACCTGTTTGTGATTCAGGGCCTGACAGGAGAAAACATCCTGCGGATTGCGTGGTCGGCCTTGCCGTATTTTCTGCTGATCCTGACAGGCGTGGTACTGATCACTCTGTTTCCCGGCATTGTCACTTATCTACCCAGTCAAATGGGCAGTTGATCGCGTACCGGCCCCGCTGATCCGGCTGTGATCAGATGGGTATTTACCAACATTTATCAGCCACTGAAGGCACCAGCATGAAGGATAGTCCCCGCACCTCGAAAACACAGAGCACTGCCGGCAACCACCGTAAGGTTGGTCCGATTGTGTCCTCAGCGCATCTGGCGGACGGCCGGGCAACGGAACTGTCTGAACTGGAATTCGGGCTGATCGTTGCAGGCAATGCGTTCAATCGCTGGATGGTGCGCTGCATGAACGCGGCCGGACTACCGGATCTGAGCGCACTGGATGTGCTCGTTCTGCACAGCGTAAACCACCGCAGCCGGGCTAAAAAATCAGCCGACATCTGTCTTGTCCTGAACGTCGAGGACAGTCACACGGTCACCTATTCATTAAAAAAACTGGTCAGACACGGCGTCGTTATGTCCGAAAAACGCGGCAAGGAAACCTTCTATTCCGTTACCGGGACGGGCAACCGCATTTGTCTGGATTACAGGGAAATTCGGGAAAACTGCCTGGTGGATTCGCTGCGCGCGCTGGGCTTCACCGGCACAGATCTTGGCGAAGTGGCCAGCTTCCTGCGCGGCATCTCTGGCCTGTACGACCAAGCAGCGCGTTCTGCCGCATCGTTATAGCGACATCATTGGAGAAACCGCCAAGGTGATGTCAGGCGAATGCTCGGTCACGCCGCCACCCCGAAGAGACTGCCAACGGCAGCAGTCAGAGCCATGGCAAACGCACCCCAGAATGTCACCCTGACCGCACCGGTGCTGACAGACGCGCCCCCCGTGCGAGCCGCAAGGCCGCCAAGTGCCGCCAGAAACACCAGCGAGGAGACAGCAACCGCGGTCATCAGAAAGTGGCCCGGAGTAACCCAGGCCACAACCAATGGCAGTGCGGCGCCCGCCGTAAATGTACCAGCAGACGAAAAAGCGGCCTGAACCGGCTGGGCGCTAACCGTGTCGGATATGCCTATTTCATCTCTCGCATGTGCACCGAGCGCGTCGTGTGCCATCAGTTGCTCGGCAACCTGAACCGCCAGCGCCGGCTCAAGGCCTCGGTCCTGATAGATTTTTGCCAACTCACGCGTCTCGAACTCAAAGTCGTTATCCAGCGAGGTCTGCTCCAGCGCCAGATCCGCCTTCTCGGTGTCGGCCTGAGAGCTGACAGATACGTATTCGCCGGCCGCCATCGACATGGCACCTGCCACCAGTCCGGCGATACCCGCCAGCAGGATGTGGGCCTGGTCGGCGCTGGCGGCTGCAAACCCGATGATCAGGCTGGCTGTGGAAACGATACCATCGTTGGCGCCAAGCACGGCTGCACGCAACCATCCTATGCGATGAGATCTGTGCACTTCATGATGCGACATATCCTTCCTCGACGTGATTGATGAAGCTGA
>JASBRL010000108.1 GCA_030149475.1 Marinobacter sp. | reverse complement strand
GGGTGCCCAGATGCACGTTCTCCAAGGGCAGGTCGCCGATGAACGGGTCCAGTTGCTTCAGGTGAGTGGCATAGTCGCCAATACTCGCCAGTTGCACGTTCTCTTCGAGAAACTTCGTCGCTGCATCCCGAAAAGTCCGTTTGGGCCGGATACCGAATACCTTGGCCTGCCGTACTTCCTCGATACGGCGGGCCAGAATCAGTTCCGCCGTTTGGAGGTCACTCGTTCCAGTGCTTTCGTGAATCGTTTGGCCGAGGATCTGTTTTTCGATATGCCAGATTCCGCCGCGATTCCGAAGTCCTGGACTTCGTTTGCGTCCCATACATGCTCTCCTTTTGGATTGGAGGCGGGACGCCCGTTGCGGGACCTATAGTGATCCACCCAGGCATCCAGTTCAAGCCGATCAAAGGCAATTCCCTGCTTCCCGATCGGAATTTCCACCAAACAGGGCCGGACTTCGCGGTTGAAGCGGTTCCGGTCCATGCCCAGGTAGAAAGGTGCATCCCGCAGGCGGATCAGTCGTGGGGTGATGGGACCGGGCTGTTTCATGAGCAGGTGTCGTGCATTGCGTTTTGTCAGACAGTCGATAGTAGTTTCAGATTTGTTTAAAAACACGTTCAAAAGATCGCCTCTTTCGCGCATCTTTCGAACGTGATTCACGTACACACGGAATGGCAAGCTAATGCATTTACAAGTAACCACTGGAGAACGCAGATTGCGATGCATCACGGGTATGTTACGAACACTAACACCAGACAAATTTGCAAAGCAAAGGAAAAACGTTTAGCAAGACGGTAACCTCTTTCACTGTTATTTAGCTGCGAAGTCATAACGCAACCAGGCACTGTGAGGAACGCAGTGGTGAAGCAATCTCGGAAAAACAATTTAACCTTAATGAGAAAGACTGCATGCAATGACGGTGGCTTCTTTCAAAGAAACCGGCGATCTGTTTCGCGCGCAGAGAAAAAGCAGCTAAACGTTTTGTTCTGGAAAATACGTGATGCGTTGTGCAATCTCGTGTCTCTAATCCAAACACAAGGAGAACACAGACAATGCAAGAACAAATCAACGCCAACGTGGTAACGCTGGAGAACCAGCTGACGGAACACTTCGGCCTGCTGATGTCACAGACGCAACTGGCCGAACTGCTCGGCCGTAGCACCGGCGGTTTGCGTTACAGCCTCAGTTACCCGAGTGACGCGAGCACACGTGCCCTCAAGGTCTGCGGCCGCAAGATCGGCCGACGCGTGTATTACCCTGCCTCGGAGGTGGCCCGGATTATCGTCGGCATCGACGAGGCATGAGCAATACCATCATCCGTGCCCCGCGCCGCGACCGCTTTGTCATCATCGAGCAACGGGCCATTGAGGATGAGCGTCTGTCCTGGGCAGCCAGGGGCCTGCTCGGTTATTTGCTGTCCAAGCCGGACGACTGGAAGGTGCTGGTCAACGACCTGCGCAAGCGGGGTGACCTGGGGCGTGACGGTATCTACCGCCTGCTCCGGGAACTCCGCGATACCGGTTACATGCGATTCGTGCGTGAACGTGACCGGCTTGGCCGCATCCAGGGCGGTTTCTACATGATCCGGGAAATCGCGGATTCACCACATCCGGATTTGCCGGATACGGCTGAGCCACAAACGGCTGAACCGGGTCCGGCAAACCCGGGAGCATTACCTACTACTGACTTAGACCTAAGAAGGACAACTACTACAACACCGACTACTAACAAAGGATGTAGTGGTAGTGAGAATGCGTCCGGCGCTGTGGATTTCGCCTGGTGGGTGCCGGATGAGCTACAGGATGCGGCTTTGAAAATAGCGGCACGGCTCAGTCCTGCAGAGGCCCAGATCGTGATCGACGAATGGGCCGGCTGCATGGCAGCCGAGCTGATCGACAGCTCGCCGCTCGGCTATTTGGAAGCCATGGTCAGGCAATACCGGGAGGGCAGATTCACGCTGGTGCTTGCGAGGGATGTCGCCGACATACGCTCGAAGCCGCCGGAGGAAATAAGCGGGTTTGGCGAGATCGAGATTTGTGTTGTCGAGGGTGATGAAGACTAACGTACCCTGCATGCACCGAAGGTTGCCCGATGCAAACCGATGCAACCTGTGTGACAGGCATAAGCCTGGCGCACCGGTTGCCGTGCACGAGCGGCCGCGTCACTACACAGCGAAGCGCGGTAGTGACGCGGCCGTATTCCGGACCTAAGTGCGCAGCGTGCCGGAACTTTCTAAATGCACGACCGAATGCCCCAGGGATTATGACGTCGTTTGCTAAACATTATTTGCAACATCGGGAACGACAACGGCTTATGACTTGTTTATACTGGCCGAACGCAATCAGTTTTATCCGTGGCCACTGCGTGTACAGTGGCAAGCAAGGCACCATCGGATCGTGTAACGGTGCATCAGCGCAAGCTGCGATCCATCTTCCGCACAGGGCAGTTCCTCGCAGGTCTGTCCATCTTCGAAATCAGGACAGTCCACAGGGCTGTTCCATTCAGCAGGCATCCGCCTGTCTTAAACCACGAGCCTCGTGCCCGGCAATTGCCTCTGGCCATTGTCTTGCCATGCTCATTTTTCACAAACCGCAGGATTGTCCTGCCTACTTCAAAGGAGGTGTTTCACCACACTCAAAGTACGCCCGTGTTCGGGCACGTTGGATCACGCGAGGCTATCCCTCAACTGAGGAAAGCACGCGTTGCCTCTGACCAGGCATATTCAGGTCGACTGGGCGTTGTGGCCCATGATCGTTCAGCGCAAGCGAACCTGCCAGCTCAGGCTGTCCGGTAGATCAGAAACACTAACCAGAAAGCGAGAACACTATGAGAGACCTGAACTACCAACTGAAAAAACTCTGTCGTCAATGCCGGGAAGGCAGCTATGCCACCCAGTCCAAACGTGAGTGGATGCTGAGCCTGATGGCCAACCAGCTCCACGAGCTGGGCTATCGAAAAATGACACCCCAATCCCTGAAACCCAAACACATCGAGGCCCTGGTCAAACACTGGCTTGGCCAGGACCTTTCCGTCGGGACCATCAAGAACCGCATGGCGGTGATCCGCTGGTGGGCACACAAGGTCAACAAGCAGAACGTGGTTGCGCGGTCCAACGAGCACTATGGCATCCCCGACCGGCGCTTTGTGGCCGACGAGTCCAAAGCCAGGTCTGTCACCCGGGAACAGTTGGAGAAGGTCCGTGACGAGCATGTGCGCATGAGCTTGGAATTGCAGCAGGCTTTCGGCCTGCGCCGGGAGGAAGCCATGAAATTTCAACCGAGCTTCGCCGACCGGGGCGATCATCTGGTGCTGAAGGCCAGCTGGACCAAGGGTGGCCGGGAACGAACCATCCCGGTCCGGACCGAAGATCAGCGGGACGTACTCAACCGGGCACGCCGCTTGGCCGGCTTTGGTTCGCTTATCCCGAGCAACCGCAATTACGTCCACCAGATGCGCGTCTACGAAGGCAATACCTGTCGGGCCGGGCTCTCTAAGATGCACGGCCTGCGCCATACCTACGCCCAGAATCGCTACGAAGAACTGACAGGCTGGAAGGCCCCGGCCGCCGGTGGCCCCGATACCCACTCCCTGACGCCCGAACAACGGGAAGCCGACCGAAAAGCGCGGTTGCTCATCAGCAAGGAACTCGGCCACGAGCGGGAGCAGATCACAGCGGTCTATCTCTCGCGGTGATTGCGGTCCGCTGCCTCAATCGTTGCAGGCATCGCGCCCCGCACGGAAACCGGCGGGCGGCCTGGCAGTCAGTAGTTCCGCCACCGAGAGCCCGAAGGCCTGTGCGATTTTCTCCGCCGTACCGATGGAGGTGTTGACCTCGGCCCGCTCAATCGCCCCGATCAAGGTGCGATGGAGTCCCGCCTCCAGCCCTAATGCCTCTTGCGACCAGCGGCGCAGCATACGCATATAGCGAATGTTGTTCCCTAAAAGTTTGCAAGTTTCCGGTGCCGCGTGATCGGCACCATAGGTCGGCACGGGTTCGCGGACCCAATGCTCGAAAGGGATGGTATCCATCAAATAGTCGGAATATAACACTGCCTGTGCGGGCATGAGCGCGCCTCCTGTCAATCATTAAACAGCGGCTCACAAAAAGCGGCCCCGGTCCGTGATCGGACTCGGGGCCGCCTGGAATACCCGCACCACCGGCTCGTACCGAAGTACAGCGGTGTATACTGGATGCAGCCACGAGTCTTGGCTTGTACAAGCTCGGGGTCAGTCGCCTTGGGGGTGTTAGCGCACCCTCAGGGCGATGCTTTTTATGAGATCCTCACCACTATCGTAGTGATGCAAATAGATGTCAAGTTATGCCTTATATATACGGCAAACCTCAGCACCCATTATTTTTAGTTGTAAGGTTCTCGCATGAAACTTCATGTCCTGAATGACCTGCATATCGAATTCGAAGACTTCGAGCCGCCCGCAACCGATGCCGACGCGGTGGTCCTGGCAGGGGATATTGGTGTGGGGTTGGAAGGCCTGCGCTGGACACAAGCCCGATTCCCGGACAGGCCTGTGATCTACGTGCCGGGGAACCACGAGTTCTACCATCACGATATTGCGCTGATTGATGAGTTGAAGGCAGAGGCGCCCGGTAACATGCACGTCTTGAACGACGACGAGGTCATCATCGGCGATGTACGCTTTCTGGGCAGCATCCTGTGGACGGATTTCGCCCTGTTCGGCGAGGCGGACAAGTTCTTTGCCATACAGGCTGCGCGGCAGCGAATGACGGATTTTTCCATCATTCAGAATCATGGCCAGCGATTCATGCCCGAGGACGCTATCCAGCTGCACACAGCCAGCCGCGACTGGCTGGCAACGATGCTGGCAGAACCCTTTGATGGAATGACGGTGGTGGTTACCCACCATGCCCCTTCATCCCAATCGGTACATCCCAGGTATGCGCATGACCTGCTGACCCCGGCCTTCGCCAGCAACCTGGAGAATCTCATGGAGGGCGACCGGGCGGCGTTGTGGGTCCATGGTCATATGCACGAATCATTCGACTACGAGGTTTACGGCACCCGGGTGGTCTGCAATCCGCGTGGCTATACGCCGGAGGCACTAAATCCGGATTTCAGGCCAGATTGGGTTATTGAGATCTGAGGCTGGTGTCAGACCAGGTTGTAATTACGGATGCTGAGATGTATGGTTTTCGACATTGAACCAATAATTAGACTAAATTTCGATGCACCCGAATGCTTTTCGACATAAGAATGTATTATATTCGACATATATGCTATATATCGAACAATATTCGACCTAACTGACAGGTTTTCGATCGATGCGTCTGAAATTGAAAATATCTGCTGGCTTTCAGGACAAGCTTGTTCCAACCGGGGCGCAGCTTGTTGGCTGGGCGGCGCTTGTCCAGGCGCTTGGTCTTCAGGCGCCGGTCAGGCAACCCAGCTGTGTCTCGGAGAAACATGTCAGGGGCAGTCACCGAGAGGAGGATGGTTTCCGCGTTTTCGACAAGCGCTACCAACCCGGCGATCAGTTTATTGATCATCTGAACTTTGCCCTGCGCCATGAAAATATGGATCTACTGATCTTGAAGCGTGCCTTTGAGGTGGCACCCAAAGCCGTACTGGAAACGTTCATTCGATCCACGCCGACGGGTGCACAGACGCGGCGCGCCTGGTTTTTCTACGAAACACTGACCGGGCAGACGCTCGACGTTGACGATGCCCCTAACGTCAGGGCCGTCGATGCACTGGATCCAGAGGCCTACTTCACCGGGAAGGGAGAAGTCTCCCGGCGTCACAAGGTTCGGGATAACCTGCTTGGCAATGGTGACTGGTGTCCTGTTATTCGAAGAACCGAGCAGCTCGAAGCGTTTACTGCATTGGGGTTGGCAGGTCGTGCCGCGGAGACCGTCGGCCGCACGGGTCAACACCTTGTGACGCGTGCGGCCAGTTTCCTGCTGCTGGCGGACAGCCGCGCGAGCTTCGAGATTGAAGGCGAGCGCGCACCACGCAGTCGCCTGGAACGCTGGGGCAAGGCGGTACTCCAGGCCGGGAAAAATACACTCACGCTCGAAGAAATCATTCGCCTCCACAGTGTACTGATCGAAGATGCGCGTTTTGTATTTCCGGGGCTGCGCCCGGACGGTGTCTTCCTTGGTGAGCGGGATCATCTCAATGATCCCATGCCGGAATTCATCGGCGCCCGGCCCGATGACCTCGAAGCACAGTGTGTTAGCCTGCTGGCCGCCAATGACCGTATGCGTGACGGTGATCTGGATCCCGTCCTGCAGGCGGCGGAGACCGCCTTTGGGTTTATTTATGTCCATCCATTCCAGGACGGCAACGGCCGTGTGCACCGTTGCCTGATCCATCATGTCTTGGCCGAGCGCGGGTACACACCGCCGGGCATGGTTTTTCCGGTTTCTTCCGTCATGCTGGACCGGATCGACGATTACCGCCGGACGTTACAGGCCCATTCCATGCCCTTGATGGATTTCATCGAATGGCGTCCGACAGCAGATCACAATGTCGAAGTGCTGAACGACACCGCTGACCTGTACCGGTATTTCGATTGCACGGAGCAGGCCGAATTTCTCTATGCCTGTGTTCAGCGCACGGTTGAGCATGATTTACCCAGGGAAATCGATTATCTCCGCCGGCATGATGAAGCCATGGGCAGAATCATGGAGATGATCGATATGCCGGATCGACTGGCACAGAACCTGATCCTGTTCATTCGGCAGAATGACGGCAAGCTCTCGAAGCGGAAACGGGAGAAAGATTTTTCTGCGCTGTCAGATGACGAGGTCCTTGGGTTGGAAAAGATTATTCAGGATGCATTTGAGGGTTTCGGTGAAACCGGGACCCGGGGCCAGGAACAAGAAAGGACGACATAAAAAATTATGCCGCAACTCGAACACATTGAAGCCATCGAAAAACGCCTGTGGACTGCGGCGGATACCCTGCGCGCGAACTCCAACTACGCCAGCAACGAGTATTTTCTGCCGGTTATGGGTCTGGTGTTTCTGCGGCACGCCTACAGCCGTTACCTGGCGGTCAAAGACAAGGTCGAGGCCAACCTGCCCACGCGGGGCGGCAAGACCCGGGCCCTGACCAAGGAGGACTTCTCCCAGCAGGGCGCCATCTTCCTGCAGCCCAGGGCCCAGTTCGACCATCTCGTCGCCCTGCCGGACAGCGAAGACCGCGCCAAGGCCATCATCGAGGCCATGGAATCCATCGAGGCGGACTAC
>JASBRL010000089.1 GCA_030149475.1 Marinobacter sp. | reverse complement strand
TGCGGGCAAGCGTTGAGAGACTCATTGGCCGCGTTACGATTCTTGGCAAGGACGTCGGCCATTACCTGCGAACCGCGCCTTGCCACTGAGCCTCTCAACACTTGCAGAATCGTCAATAGACTTAATCAGAGGTTCCTTAGTGCTTTGGCAGTCGGCCCAGCAGATAGAATTCGTCGTTGGGCGGCGAACCGGACAGATGAACGAGCCGGTTACTCATGCTGAAAAACGCGGTGATCGCGCCAATATCCCAGATAGCCTCGTCATCGAAGCCATGTGCCCGGAGCTGCGCCAGATCCGCGTCTTCGATGGCGGCACCGTTGGTTGAGAGTTTCAGTGCGAACTCGAGCATCGCCCGCTGTCGTGTCGACAGGCTGGCCTTGCGGTAGTTGGTGGCCAGCTGGTCGGCGATCAGAGGATCTTTTGCTCGCACCCGCAACACCGCGCCATGGGCGACCACACAGTACAGGCAGCCATTGGCTGCGGACGTTGCCACGACGATCATTTCACGCTCGGCTTTGGTCAGTCCTTCGTCCTTTTCCATCAGCGTGTCGTGATAGGCAAAAAACGCCCGGAACTCCTCCGGCCGGTGAGCCAGGGTCAGAAAGACGTTGGGCACAAAGCCGGCCTTTTCCTGAACCGTCAGGATGCGAGTACGAATATCGTTCGGCAGGTCGGCCAGGTCCGGGACCGCGAAGCGACTGATGGAGGACATAGCGATTCCTTTATCGATGGATTGAAAGACATCGGTTCACCCGTGTATTACTGTTCTTATACGACGTTTCAAGCCGGAAGAACATGCTCCGGACGTCATAAGCCTATCGGAGCATGGTATTGCGGTGACCGTCGTTGTAGTGTTTTTGAATCGTCCAGATACCGGGAGCCATGAGATGAGCACTACCCGTAAAGAGCGGTTGACCCTGACCCGTACCGAGGCCGGAATCACCACGCTGACACTCGATGATCCGGACACCCGGAACAGCCTCTCCATCGGCATGGCAGCAGAACTGTCCGAAACGTTGCAGGACATCGCGACAGACCCGGGTACACGCGTCCTGGTGCTGGCGGCAGAAGGCAAGGTGTTCTGTTCAGGCCACCACCTTGGTGAAATCCGCGCCCGGTTCGGTGACCATGACGCCCAACTGGCGGTATTCCGTCAATGCAGCGAATTGATGCAGCAGATCGTACATTTGCCGCAGCCGGTTATCGCCAAGGTTCATGGGGTGGCGACTGCCGCAGGCTGTCAGCTGGTGGCCAGTTGTGACCTTGCCATCGCCGCCGACAATGCCCGCTTTGCCACTCCGGGGGTCAACATCGGCCTGTTCTGCTCCACCCCCATGGTCGCCCTGTCCCGCAATGTGTCCCGCAAGCATGCCATGGACATGTTACTGACCGGCAAAATGATAAGCGCGGCCCGGGCCGAGCAGATTGGACTGGTCAATCGGGTGGTCCCGGAAGCCGAATTACACGCTGCCGTTGACGAGATGGCGCATGCCATTGCCGCCAAATCCCGGGCCACCGTGCGGATCGGCAAAACCGCCTTTTACCGGCAGGTGGAGATGCCCCTGGCCGAGGCCTACGCCTACACCGCGGAAGTCATGATGGAAAACCTCAAGGCCCGGGATGCCGAAGAAGGCATCGGTGCCTTTCTGGACAAGCGCGAGGCAAACTGGCAGGACCATTGAGCAGTTTTGGCATGTTGACCGGCGCCATGGTCAAAAAACGGTAACATCGTCGGGGTACGGTGACGGGTCGCCAAGAGCCGGGAGACCGTGATGACTGAACTCCGAGACTTGACGCCGCACACCGCCATCGCGGCCGAGCAGGCCAGCCGTGACCAGCGCCAGCGGCGTTTGCTGAGGACTTTCCTGCCAGAAATGATCTCTCTGGAGCGGATGCTTGCGGAGGCGCCGGACCAGACGCTGACAATCCAGGTCGTGGAGCGGGTCGAACTGAAAACGGTTGCTGTTCCGGTGTATCGGGTTGATCTGGGGAGCGAGTCTGCCGATGCCCCGGTACTGATCCTGGTGGGTGGGGTCCATGGCCTTGAGCGGATCGGCAGCCATGTGGTCATGGCCTGGCTGCAAAGCCTGCTGGCGCGACTGGGTTGGGACCAACATCTGCAGGTCTTGCTGGAACGCGTGCACATCACCCTGCTGCCCATTCTCAATCCCGGCGGCATGTATCTGAACCAGCGCAGTAACCCGAACGGCGTGGACCTGATGCGCAATGCGCCGATCACCGCACAGGGCCAGAGTGCCTTTCTGCTGGGGGGACAACGCCTGTCGCCGCGACTGCCCTGGTACACCGGCGATCCGGCCCGGGGCATGGAGGCAGAGAACCGGGCGCTGGAGGCGGTCATCACCGAACTGTTGCCGGGTCGCCCGTTCAGCCTGGCCCTGGACTGTCATTCCGGATTTGGCTGGCAGGATCAGATCTGGTTTCCCTATGCCTATCGTCGGCGGCCGATGCGGCGCATTGCCTCGGTCATGGCGCTCAAACTGATCTGGGAGCAGGCCTACCCCAACCACGACTATGTCTTCGAGCCCCAGTCCGGCCACTACCTTACCCACGGAGACCTGTGGGACTATTTCTACAAGCAGATGAACCGCGCAGGCGATGGCACGTTTATTCCCCTGACTCTGGAAATGGGCTCCTGGCGCTGGATTCGCAAGCGACCCCGGCAGTTGCTCCGCCTGGACGGGCTGTTCAATCCACTGGCACCGCACCGGCACCAGCGCGTATTGCGCAGCCATCTCGGTTTCATCAACTTTCTGCTTGACGCGGCCGCCAGTCACCCGAGCTGGTTGCCGGGGCCGGAGCAGGAAGCCATGCTCAGAGAAGCCGCGATCATGCATTGGTACCGACACTCATGAGGTCTGTTCAGTGGCTGCTCCGGTGCCTGGCAGACGGATTGCGGGATGACAGGCAACGGCCATGAACTGGATTTTGCTCAGAGGGCTGACCCGGGAACAGGCCCATTGGGGCAATTTGCCGACGTTGTTGGCTAACGCAATGCCGGGGCATCAGTTTCACCCCGTCGATTTGCCCGGTACCGGCGTGCATTATCAACAAAACAGCCCCGCCACCATGGCGGCTATCCGCGCCCGGGTCCAGCGTCAGGTGGCTCACCTGCCGGCACCGTACGGCCTGATCGGGCTGTCCATGGGCGGCATGGTGGCGCTGGACTGGGCCCAGCACGCGGCGGTGGCAGAGATCCGGCATCTGGTGCTGATCAATACCAGTTCCGGTTTCAGTCCGCCCTGGCAGCGCATGAAGCCGTCGGCGCTGCCCCGGATACTGCGTCTGCTCGCCACCCGGGATCTGTGGCGCCGGGAAGCGGGCATTCTGGCACTCACCGCGAATCAGCCGGTTGCCGTGGAAACGGCCAGGCGCTGGTATGGTATTCAGCGTCAGCGACCGGTGAGTGCCCGCACGGCGCTGCGCCAACTGGCGGCTGCCGCCCGCTATCGTCCGGCGGCCAGACGACCGCTGCCGGATGCGCTGATCCTGGCCAGCGAAGCCGATCGTATTGTCGCCAGCGACTGCAGCGTTACCCTCAGTCAGCGCTGGCAATGGACCCTGCGCCTGCACCCCTGGGCCGGCCATGACCTGGCCCTGGATGATCCGCACTGGCTGGTTGCCCGCGTGGCGGACTACCTGGCCGAGGCCGGTCAATGCTCGACCACCGGCGACCAGAAGGAGGTTTGAGCGCTTGACGGAATGCCTCGGGGACGGCAGTCTCTTGGCGTACGAATCCATACGTGAGTAAGCGGACAGGTCGTTGCAGAACATGCTGTTGACATTCCTGTCCGCTTGCTCTGTCGCCAGGTAGTCGTCGCCTGCGAGAGAAAGCCAACATCAAAAGGTTATAACAATGAAAATATTCGAGACCAAAACCGCCCCGAATCCACGCCGCGTGCGAATGTTCATGGCTGAGAAGGGGCTGCTGGATAAAGCCGGGTTCGTGCAGATCGATCTGGCCAAAGGCGAGAACCTGACCGCCGAATACGTCGCCCGCAACCCGATGAAAAAAGTCCCGGTGATGGAACTGGACGACGGGACCTGCATCGCCGAGACCATGGCGATTTGTCGCTATTTCGAGGAAGCATACCCGGACACCACACCGCTGCTGGGTAAGACCCCCGTGGACAAGGCGCTGGTTGAGCAGTGGCTGCGGTGGATTGAATTCTATTTCTTCCTGCCCACGGGCATGAGCTTTCAGCACACCACCGGCTACTTCAAGGACCGGATGAACCCGATCAAGGAATGGGGCGAGGAATGTGCGGTGGCCTCGGAGAAGTTTTTTCACTTCCTGGACAAGCATCTGGCCGGTCGCGAATTCATCTGCGGTGACGAATTCACCGCGGCGGATATCAACGCCTTCACGACAGTGGATTTCAACAAGGTGATCGATATCCGGATCAAACCGGAGCAGCAGCACCTGCAGGCCTGGTACGATCGCATCAAACAGCGGCCGTCCGCTAAAGCCTGATCGTCGTGGCGTTGACCGGGTCTGTTACTGGCCGGCGAAGAACAGCGCGCCCAGTTGCCGGCCCGGATCGTCCGCCCGCATGAACGATTCCCCGACCAGAAAACCGTAAATACCCTGCCCGGTCATGGTGATCACATCATCACGGCCAAGAATGCCGCTCTCGGTAATGGTCAGCCGGTCTGCGGGAATGCGCTCGTGCAGTTGCAGGGTGGTGTCGAGGGAAACTTCAAAGGTGTGCAGATTGCGATTGTTGATGCCCACCAGCGGTGTTGACAGGGTCAGCGCATCGTCCAGTTCGTCGCCGTTATGCACTTCCACCAGTACGTCCAGTCCGGTCTCCCGGGCCAGACCTTCCAGTTCCTGCATCTGGTCACGGGTCAGGCAGGCGGCAATCAGCAGGATGCAGTCCGCGCCGATGGCCCGGCTCTCGAATACCTGATAGGGCGACACCATGAAATCCTTGCGGATAACCGGCAGATCGCAGGCCGCGCGAGCGGCTTGCAGAAAGTCTTCGTGGCCCTGGAAAAAATCCGCATCGGTGAGCACGGAGAGGCAGGTGGCCCCTGCGCCCGCGTAACTTTGGGCTATATCTGCCGGCTCGAACGGGTCGCGCAGGATGCCCTTGCTGGGCGAGGCCTTCTTGATTTCAGCGATAACGGCCGGTTGCTGCCGTGCAATCTGTCGCGCCATGGCGTCGGCAAAGCCCCGCGCCGGCGCCTGATCGCCCGCCATGGCCCGAAGGTCAGCGAGGGAGCGGCGGCGTTGGCGCTGATCGATTTCTTCCCACTTACGGCTGACAATCTTGCGCAGAATGGTCGGGGTCTGGTCTTGCCCGGAGGCGTTGCGTTGTTCGGTCATGGGGTACCACGTCAGTCAAAACAGTGTGAAAAGTCAGCCAGTTCGGACATTTTGCCGGCCGCCAGGCCGCTGCCAATGGCATCCTGGGCCATATCCACGCCGTGGGCGAGGGTGTCAGCCAGGCCGGCGACGTAGATGGCCGCGCCGGCGTTCAGGGCGATCAGGTCCCGGGCCTTTTCCGCCATGTCATCGTGGCCACGACCAAAGGCGGCGTGAATCAGCCGCAGGGACTCCTCCGAGGTGTCCACCGACAGGCCCAGCAATGACTGGCTCTTGATGCCCAGATCTTCCGGAGTTATGTCGTATTCGTGAATCTCGCCGTTCTTGAGCTCCGCCACGTGGGTGGAGCTGGCCAGGCTGATTTCATCCAGCCCGTCTTTGGAGTGGACCACCATGATGTGCTCGCTGCCCAGCTTCTGCAGCACCTCCGCCATCGGCCGGCACAGCTCCCGGGTAAACACCCCGATCAACTGGCGCTTGACGCCGGCCGGATTGGTCATCGGGCCGAGGATGTTGAAGATGGTGCGTACGCCCAGCTCCCTG
>JASBRL010000081.1 GCA_030149475.1 Marinobacter sp. | reverse complement strand
TGCTGGCATGCCGCACGCAACTACACCCTCGAGCGCAAACAGTTCGGGCGGCCGCTGGCGGCGAATCAGCTGATCCAGAAAAAACTGGTCGATATGCAGACCGAAATCACCCTGGGCCTGCAGGGCGCCCTGCAGCTGGGACGGATGATCGACGCCGGCAACTATTCCACTGACGCCATTTCGCTGATGAAGCGCAACAACTGCGGCAAGGCACTGGACATCGCCCGCGTTGCCCGGGACATGCACGGCGGTAACGGCATTGCCGACGAATACCACGTCATCCGCCATGTTATGAATCTGGAAGCGGTGAATACCTATGAGGGCACCCACGACGTTCACGCCCTGATTCTGGGCCGTGGTCAGACCGGCATACCCGCCTTCGGGGGCTGAATCAGCCCGGTTGCCTGAAAAAGCAGGGCCGCAAGGTCCTGCTTTTTTTTATAGCCCAGTGCCTGACCCTTGATCGGTTATTCGATGGTATCGAACTGCAGACCACTGCACCTCCAGACCAGCGGCCGTAAGCCCCCTCGCCTCTGGCGCCACCCCCTCTCCCTGACCCTCTCCCGCGAGGGGAGAGGGGATAAAGACTGTGCAAGCCGGCAACCTGGGTAACAGTGCAAACCGGGAACATGGGTTACTCCCTGATCTGCCCATAACCCGGGCTGTCGGCCTGGCGCCCCCCTCGCCCCTGGCGGGAGAGGGGCCGGGGGAGAGGGGGGAGCAGGCAACGCCAGATTCCGGTGGGCGCCGCTGGCGCCTCCCCCTCTCCCTGACCCTCTCCCGCGAGGGGAGAGGGGATAAAGACACGCCTCCCCCTGGCGGGAGAGGGGGTTTGACCTGGGCGTTTTGCCTGCCCGCTGGGCTGGGAGTTGAGCCATCTCTGTACGGTCTTGATCCGCAATAAATCGTGTTAGCCGCTCAAAGGCAGGCCTCCTTTTTGACCTATCCTGCAACCAGCGTGACGATTGACACAGCAGATCCGATCCGCCATGATTACCTTATTCTGCTATGCGGTATATGTTTTCGCTAAATAACCTCATCGCCACCGTTATGACAACGCGGGCGGGTCCCACCGCAACGATTTTATCCGACGTTGCGATCGCGTAGACACGAGGTTTGAGGTTTCCCAGAACAAACCGAGAGGTTGACCCATGAACTTGAATTACACAGCCGAAGAACTCGCCTTCCGCGATGAAGTTCGGGCTTTTCTGGACGACAAGTTGCCGGCGGACATTGCCGCCAAGGTGAAAGGCTTCCGGCGTCTGACCAAGGAAGACCATCAGCGCTGGCAAAAGATTCTCAGCACGCAGGGCTGGTACGCGACCCACTGGCCGACCGAGTACGGCGGGGTTGAGTGGACCCCGGTGCAGAAGCATATCTGGGACGAGGAATCCTGTCGTTACGGTGTCCCCCGCTCTGTCCCGTTCGGCGTCAACATGGTGGCACCGGTGATCATCCGGTTTGGCAATGAAGAACAGAAACAGCGCTACCTGCCCCGCATCCTCAGCGGTGAGGACTGGTGGTGCCAGGGTTATTCCGAGCCCGGCGCCGGGTCCGACCTGGCCTCCCTGAAAACCCGCGCGGTGCGCGAGGGCGATCACTACATCGTCAATGGTCAGAAAACCTGGACTACCCTTGGCCAGCACGCCAACATGATTTTCTGCCTGGTCCGGACCAACACCGAGGTCAAGGCTCAGGAAGGCATCTCCTTCCTGCTGATCGACATGAACACGCCCGGCATTACGGTGCGCCCGATCATCACCCTTGACGGCGAGCACGAAGTCAACGAAGTGTTCTTTGAAGACGTGAAGGTGCCGGCAGAAAACCTGGTTGGCGAGGAAGACAAGGGCTGGACCTACGCCAAATACCTGCTGACCTATGAGCGTACCGGCCTGGCTGGCATCGGTCTGTCCAAAGCCGCCCTGGAGCACCTCAAAGGGGTCGCATCCCGGCGTCTGAAGAACGGCCGCCCGTTGATCGAAGACACCACCTTCAGCCAGCGCATCGCGCAGATCGAGATCGACCTGATGGCGGCATCTATCAGTAACCTGCGGATCATCGCGGCCGTCGAAGGCGGCGGTATGCCAGGCGCCGAGAGCTCGATGCTGAAAGTCCGGGGTACGGAAATCCGCCAGAGCATCAATGATCTGGCCCGCCGCGCCATCGGTCCCTATGCGCTGCCGTTTGTGGAAGAGGAGCTGAGCCTGGATTATGACGGCGAGTTCCTGTCCGACGAAAATGCCGCGCCGCTGGCCGCTCAGTACTTCAATAACCGCAAGCTGTCGATCTTCGGCGGGTCCAACGAGATCCAGAAGAACATCGTCACCAAAATGATTCTTGGGCTTTAAGGGAGGCGACCATGGACTTCAGACTGAATGAAGAGCAACAGATGTTGCAGGACACCGTGGCCCGTCTGGTTCGCGGTGAATACAGCTTTGAAAAGCGTCTGGAATACAGCGAAACCGAACTTGGTTTCAGCGCGGATTTCTGGAAGCAACTGAGCGAACTGGGCCTGACAGCCGTACCCTTTGCCGAGGAACTCGGTGGTTTTGGCGGCAGCGGCGTGGAAGTGCAGTCGGTGATGACCGAACTGGGCCGTGGCCTGTGCCTGGAACCCTACCTGCAATCGGTGGTTCTGGGTGGTGGTCTGCTCGACCATGCGGGCAGCGACAGCCAGAAGGAACAATGGCTTTCCGGCGTAGCCACTGGCGAGCTGAAGGTCGCCGTTGGCCTGCAGGAGCCACAGAGCTTCTACAACCTCAACGATGTAGCAACCCGTGCGGAGAAATCCGGCGAGGGTTATGTGCTTAATGGTCGCAAGGCCGTCGTCATCGGCGGTCACTGCGCTGATCTGCTGATTGTCTCTGCCCGCACCGCCGGCGATACCCGGGATGCTGATGGCCTCAGCCTGTTCGCCGTCGATCGCAACGCCGAAGGCCTTGAGCGCCGGACTTATCCCACCATTGACGGCTCCCGTGGCTGTGACCTGTTCCTGAACAACGTCAAGGTGGGTACCGACGCGCTGCTGGGCGAGGAAGGCAAGGCGGGGCCGATTATTGAATATCAGGCCGGACGCGCGATCGCCGCGCTGTGCGGCGAGGCCGTTGGCGCTATGGAAGAGGCCATCAGGCTGACGCTGGACTACCTCAAGACCCGTAAACAGTTTGGCGTGCCGATCGGCAAATTTCAGGTTCTGCAGCACCGCATGGTGGACATGAGCTCCGAGCTGGAACAGGCCCGCTCCATGGCCATTCTGGCGGCCAGCGTGGCCGACAATGAACAGAGTGACGAGCGGCGCCGGACGCTGGCCGCGGCCAAGAACGTCATTGGTCGTGCCGGTCAGTTTATTTCCGAACAGGGCATCCAGTCTCATGGCGGCATCGGCATGACCTGGGAATACAACTTTGCGCACTATGCCAAGCGACTGATCATGATCAATCATCAGCTGGGTGACGACGATCACCACCTCGAGCAGTTTGCCGGCCTGCTCAGAGCCGCTGTTTAAAGGTTCTGGCTAAGCCTGTCGGGCCTGTTATCTTCACTTAGAGACCCGTACCGGGTGGCCCACGGGCCACCCTTTTTTATGCGACAATGAGCTGCAGATCAATTCCAACAGGGGACGCACCATGGACATTTATACCGACAACAAAAACGATGAACTGAAAAAAGCCGAAACCCGGGTCAGAACCGAATTGGCCGCCGCCTACCGTCTGGTAGCCCTGTTTGGCTGGGATGACCTGGTGTTCACCCACCTGTCTGCACGGGTTCCCGGACCGGAGCATCACTTTCTGATCAACCCCTACGGCCTGCTGTTCCATGAAATCACCGCCTCATCTCTGGTCAAAGTGGACGAGAACGGGGACGTTGTACAATCAGGCAGCCTGGGCCGGGTCAATCCGGCCGGTTTCACGATTCACAGCGCCGTCCACATGAGCCGCGAAGACGCCGGTGCGGTCATGCACGTGCATGCCCCGGACGGGGTGGCGGTGTCGGCCCATCGCGACGGCTTGCTGCCGCTGAGCCAGACCGCCATGCTCTGCCTCGACCACCTCTCCTACCATGACTACGAAGGGGTGGCGCTGAACCTGGATGAACGTGAGCGGCTGGTCCGAGATATGGGTAACAAGTCGATGATGATGTTGCGCAACCATGGCGTGCTCACGGCCGGCACCACGGTGGCGGAGACCTTCACCTATCTTTACTTCCTGATGAAAGCCTGTGAAATTCAGGTCAAGGCCCAGGCTTGCGGCCCGACCTACATGCCGTCTGAACAGGCCATCAAGACCACCCAGGAGCAGTCACAGCAACTCGGCAAAGCCGCCGCGCTGACCTGGCCGGCGCTGATTCGTCTGCTGGACAGCAAGAATCCCGGTTACGCCGTCTGAATCGACAGACCGCATCATTACCGGTCAGGTGCCCCTGCTCTGACTCGTTCCGGTCAGAGACGGGCGCACCCCCGAGCACTCATCCCGGGCGGACCGTTCAGCGGGTCGGGTCATCGGCGACCTGAACCAGACACTTGCCCCGGTTTTTCCCGGTCAGCAGGCCCTGGAAGGCGCTAATCGTATTGTCAAAGCCTTCGACAATATCTTCCTGATATCGGATATGGCCGTCACGGATCCACTGCCCCATTTCCTGGCGGAAATCATCGCGGTGTTCGAGATGATCCGACTGGATAAAGCCCCGGAACATCAGCCGCTTGATCAGAATCTGTCCCATGAACGGAATCAGGCGGTCAGGCCCTTCCGGCAGTGATGACTGGTTATAGTGGGCGATACGGCCACAGACCGGGATACGCGCAAAGTCGTTGACCAGGCCCATCACCGCATCGAATACCCGGCCGCCGACATTTTCAAAGTAAACGTCAATGCCGTCGGGGCAGGCGTTGGCGAGCTGTGCCTCAAAGTCATCGTCCTTATAGTTCACGCAGGCATCGAAGCCGTATTCCTTCACCACATGGTCACACTTGTCCGGCGCACCGGCCACGCCCACGACCCGACATCCACGCAGTTTGGCAATCTGACCAACGACCTGGCCCACGGCGCCGGCAGCGGCCGATACCACCACCGTCTCACCCGTTTTTGGCTGACCAAAGAGTTTAAGCCCAACGTAGGCGGTAAAGCCCGGCATGCCCAGAACTCCCACGCCGGTACTGATCGGCGCCTCAGCCGGGTCGAGCTTGAGCAGAGTGCTGGCATCGGCCACAGCATGAGTCTGCCAGCCGCTCTGGCTGACCAC
>JASBRL010000080.1 GCA_030149475.1 Marinobacter sp. | reverse complement strand
GCGAATTCACTCTGGCGGACCTCGCTGGAAAAACCGTCATTCTCAACATCTTCCCCAGCATCGACACGCCCACCTGCGCCAAGTCGGTCCGCCAGTTCAATGCGGCAGCCTCGGCACTGGCCAACACCGTGGTGCTGTGTGTGTCGGCCGACCTGCCTTTTGCCCAGGCCCGGTTCTGCGGCGCCGAGGGACTCGATAATGTGCGCCCGGCGTCCACCTTCCGCCACCCGGAGTTTGGCGCCGACTACGGTGTGACCATGACCGACGGGCCGCTGCAGGGGTTGCTGTCCCGGGCGATTGTGGTGGTGGATGAAGAGGGCATCATCCGCCACACTGAGCAGGTGCCGGAAATTGCCCAGGAGCCCGATTATGAAGCCGCGCTGGCCGCCCTCTGACGGGTATTCGATCCGCCCGGGGCAATGCCTGTACACTTGGCATACCTGAATCATTAGGGAGGTTTCCTGTGATTGATCTTTACTACTGGACCACGCCCAACGGCCACAAAATCACCATATTCCTGGAAGAGTCGGGGCTTGAGTACACCATCAAGCCGGTCAACATTTCGGACGGCCAGCAGTTCGAGGCCGACTTTTTAGCCATTTCGCCAAACAATAAAATCCCGGCCATTGTTGACAGGCGACCAGACGACGGCGGCAACCCGCTGTCGATTTTTGAATCCGGTGCCATTCTGGAGTATCTGGCGGAGAAAACCGGCCAGTTCGTGCCCCCGGACCTGCGCCAACGCTGGCAGGCTATCCAGTGGCTGCACTGGCAGATGGGCGGTTTCGGCCCCATGCTTGGACAGAATCACCACTTCAAGCAGTATGCTCCGGAAAAACTGCCCTACGCCATTGAACGCTATGACAAAGAGGCAGAACGCCTGTATGGCGTGCTGGATGATCAGCTTGAGGGCAAGTCCTACATCGCCGGGGACTACTCCATCGCCGATATGGCCACGTATCCCTGGGCCAGGGGCTATGAGCGTCACGGGGTGAACCTGGACGAGCTGCCCAACGTCCGGCGCTGGCTTGACACCATGGCCGCCCGACCCGCGGTAAAACGCGCCTACAAGAAGGCCGAACGCATCAACACCGGTCCGACGGTCAGTAGCGACAGGAGCAAGGAAATACTGTTTGGACAGGGTCGTCGCAAGCGCTGAGCCGGGTTCGTATCATCATCAGGACAGCAGCGGACGCTCCCTGTACTGAACCCGGCGATGCCGGGCGATTTCTGCATTGCCTCTTCAAGGTGCACAACGCCTCCATCTCTACACCGAAGGTCTAAGGCGCGACAACCTTGACACTCTCCCGGACCAATGTCTTAAATGAGCACCTGATTAGTTGATTTTGCGATGCTTTGGTCCGGTCAGCTAAGCCAATAATAATAACAGGTCGGGCTGCTGCAATACCGACCCCAACGCAACCAGGTAACCTTTGCTCCATGCAAGACAGTCATCAGGCAACTGCAAGTATTCTGGAGACCCGAGGCCTGACCAAGGACTTCAAGGGCTTTACTGCGGTCAAGGACGTCAATCTTACCGTCCGTGAAGGCACCATCCACGCCATCATCGGCCCCAATGGTGCCGGCAAGACCACCTTTTTCAATCTTCTCACCAAGTTCCTCAAGCCCACGGCCGGCTCGATCATCTACAACGGCAACAACATTACCCGGCACAAACCGGCGGATATTGCCCAGCACGGCCTGGTTCGCTCATTTCAGATCTCGGCGGTGTTTCCCCATCTGTCGGCGCGGGCCAACGTCAGCATCGCTCTGCAGCGCACGCTAGGCGTGTCCTATCATTTCTGGCGCTCGCGGGCGGTGCTCGACCAGTTGCAGGAACAGGCCCAGGCTCTGCTGGATCAGGTGGGACTCAGTGAGTTCGGCGACACCCTGGCGGTGGAACTGGCCTACGGTCAGAAGCGGGCGTTGGAAATCGCCACCACCATTGCCCTCGAGCCCCGACTGATGCTGCTGGACGAGCCCACCCAGGGCATGAGCGCGGAAGACGTGAGCACCGTCACTGACCTGATCGCGCGGGTGGTCAAAGGGCGCACGATCGTGATGGTCGAGCACAACCTGAACGTTGTCTCGACCCTGGCAGACACCATTACGGTTCTGAACCGGGGTGAAGTCCTTGCGGAGGGCAATTACGATACGGTGTCACAGAATCCGGCCGTCATGGAAGCCTACATGGGGACAACCGATGCAGAGTGAAAACCGCCAGGAGCTGCTACGGATTGAAGACCTGAACGCCTGGTATGGGGAATCCCATATACTTCACGGCATGAACCTGAGTGTAAAGGAAGGCGAAGTCATCACTCTGCTGGGCCGTAACGGGTCAGGCCGAACCACGACCCTCAAGGCCATCATGGGTCTGGTGCAGCGGCGCACGGGCTCGATCAAGGTGCGCGGCACCGAAGTAATCAGGATGCCCAGCCACCGCATCGCCCACGTCGGCCGGCTGGGCTATTGCCCGGAAGAGCGCGGTATTTTTGCATCACTCGACGTGGAAGAGAATCTCAAGCTGCCGCCTACGCTGGCCGACGGCGGTATGACCATCGACGACATCTACGAGATGTTTCCGAATCTGTATGAGCGCCGGCTCAGTCAGGGCTCCAAGCTGTCCGGCGGCGAGCAGCAGATGCTGGCGGTTGCCCGAATTCTGAGGACCGGGGCCACCCTGTTGTTGCTGGATGAAATTACCGAGGGTCTGGCACCGGTCATACTCAAGTCGCTGGACTCGATGATCCGCAAGCTGCGGGAGAAAGGTTTTACCATTGTGCTGGTGGAGCAGAATTTCCACTTCGCCGCGCCACTGGCCGATCGTCATTACGTTATCGAGCATGGCAAGGTGATCGAAACCATCGACGCCTCTGAACTCGAGGCAAAGCAAGAGCAGTTGAACAGACACCTGAGTGTCTGAATCCGGGCGAAGCTGATGACTCGTGACCGGAAATACCATTTAGATTCAATGGTAAGCTCCGGGGCACGGTCAGAGCTCCCGCCCAAATCAGAGGAGCCCCTGAAAAAGTATCGGGTGTAGGCGACGGCAGGCGTGCAGGACAGACGCCACCCAAAACGGTCAGTCGGTCACCGCAGGTATTTTTTCAGGGGCTCCACAATAACAAAAGGGGTACATACCATGGTCAAACAATGGATGAAGGGGCTCGCAGGAGTAGCTGGCGTGATCGGCCTGTCGTGTTCACTGAATGCGACGGCAGGCGGCCTGTCCAACGACACCGTCAAGATCGGCGTACTGTCGGACATGTCAGGGGTATACAAGGCGCTCGAAGGTCCGGGCGCGCGGCTTGCCGCCAAAATGGCCATTGACGACTTCGGCGGCACGATGATGGGCAAGAAAATCGAACTTATTTCAGCCGACCACCAGAACAAGGCCGACATCGGCGCCAGTATCGCCCGGGAATGGATCGACTCCAAAAACGTCGACATGATCGTCGGCCTCGATAACTCCGCCGTCGGTCTGGCCGTTCAGGGCCTGGCGTCGGACAAGAAAACCATCACCATGGCCACCGGCCCTGCGACCGCAGCACTGACCGAAGCCCAGTGCTCCAAATACGGCATCCACTACGTGTACGATACCCACGCTCTGCCCGTCGGCACAGCAACCGCCATCGTCAAGAACGGCGGGAAGAAATGGTTCTTCATCACCGCCGACTACACCTTCGGCCATGCCCTGCAGGACAGCACCTCTGCCGTGGTGAAAAATCTGGGCGGAGAAGTAGTCGGCAGCGTCAACGCGCCGCTGGGCACCACCGACTTCTCGTCCTATCTGTTGCAGGCGCAGGCGTCTGGCGCTGATGTTGTGGGCCTGGCCAACGCCGGCCAGGACACCGTCAACTCCATCAAGCAGGCCAATCAGTTCCGCATTGTGCAGAGCGGCCAGAAGCTGGCCGGCATGCTGGTATTCATCACCGACGTGAAGAGCATGGGCCTGGACATCGCCAAGGGGCTGCAGTTCACCACCGCCTTTGTGTGGAACCAGTCTGACGAAGCCAAAAAATGGTCACAGCGCTACTACGACCAGCAGGGTGCGATGCCCACCATGGTTCAGGCCGGTGTTTACTCCGCCGTTCTGCATTACCTGGAAGCGGTCAAGGCGGCCGGCACCGACAACTCCGACACGGTTCGCAAGCAACTGGGTGAAATGACCCTGAATGACTTTTTCGTCAAGGACGGCAAGATCGTCGCCAACGGCCTGATGATGCACGACATGTATCTGGTCAAGGTCAAGACCCCGGAAGAGTCCAAGAGTGATTGGGACCTGCTGGAAGTGGTTTCCCGCATCCCGGCTGACCAGGCCTACATCCCGGTCTCCGAGAGCGCCTGCCCGCTGCTGAAGTAAGCCCGGCCCGGTTCCGGTTCCATCCAGTTAAGGAGACACTAACGTGCCGATCTCGGTCATCCTGGCCCAGGCATTACTGGGGCTCAACGTAGGCGTTTTCTACGCCATGCTGAGCCTTGGTCTGGCCGTCATTTTCGGGCTGCTCAACATCATCAATTTTGCCCACGGGGCAATGTATATGCTGGGCGCCTTTGTGGCCCTGATCGGCTACTCCTATCTCGAACAATGGTTCGGCATCAGCGCCCAGATCGGTTTCTGGGGCTCGCTGATCGTTGCACCACTGGTTGTCGGCGCGCTCGGCGTGCTGATCGAACGTACCATGCTCAAGCGTCTGTATGACCTTGACCATATTTACGGCTTGCTGCTGACCTTCGGAATCACGCTGATCCTGCAGGGGCTGTTCTCCAACTACTTCAACGTCGCCGGTACGCCGTACCCGGCCACACCGGATGTGCTCAACGGCGTCATGAACCTTGGCTTCATGTACTTCCCGACCTACCGGATATTCGCGATCGTGTTCTCGCTGGTGGTCTGTTTCGTCACCTGGTATGTGATTGAGCACACCCGGCTGGGCTCCCGCCTGCGCGCCGGCGTCGAGAATCCACAGCTGACCCAGGCTTTCGGCATCAACGTCCCGGTGATGATCACCCTGACCTTCGGGTTCGGCGCGGCCCTGGCTGGCCTGGCCGGGGTACTGGCAGCCCCCATCTACTCGGTCAGTCCGCTGATGGGTGCCGATCTGATCATCGTGGTGTTTGCGGTGGTGGTCATTGGCGGCATGGGCTCCATCATGGGCGCCATTCTCTCCGGACTCGCCCTGGGCCTGATTGAAGGGCTGACCAAGGTCATCTACCCACCCGCTGCCAGCACCGTGATTTTCTTCCTGATGGTGCTGGTGCTTCTGTTCCGCCCGGCGGGGCTGTTCGGCAAGGAGAAATAACAGGCCATGGTCAACCGCATACTGTTTGTATTGATGCTCATAGCCGGCCTGAGCGCGCCTTTTTTCGCCTACCCGGTGTTCGTGATGGACCTGCTGTGTTTCGCGCTGTTTGCGTGTGCATTCAACCTGTTGCTGGGCTATACCGGGTTGTTGTCATTCGGGCACGCAGCCTTTTTCGGTGGTGCCGCCTACGTGACCGGCTACGTGATCAAGGCCTGGGGGTTTTCGCCGCTGGTGGGCATACTCACCGGCACCGCCTTTACCCTCGTTCTGGGTTATGTCTTTGGCTACCTGGCGATTCGTCGACAGGGGATCTACTTTGCCATGGTCACGCTGGCCCTGGCGCAAATCATCTACTTCATGATCCTCCAACTGCCGTTTACCGGCGGTGAGAACGGCCTGCAGGGTATTCCCCGGGGCCACCTGTTCGGCCTGATCAGCCTGAATGACCCGCTGGCCATGTACTACTTCGTGTTCAGCATTTTTCTGATCGGCTTCTTGATCATCTACCGCACCATTCACTCGCCGTTTGGCGAGGTATTACAAGCCATCCGTGAAAACGAACCCCGGGCCCTGTCACTGGGCTATGACGTGGACCGCTTCAAACTGCTGGCATTCGTGATCTCCGCGACCCTTGCCGGCCTGGCGGGCGCCACCAAGGCGGTGGTTTTCCAGTTCGCCTCCCTCACCTCGGCACACTGGCAGACCTCTGGCGAGGTCATTCTCATGACCCTTGTCGGCGGCCTGGGCACGGTGTTTGGCCCGGTGGTGGGCGCACTGACCGTCGGCGCACTGAGCCATCAGCTCAGTTCCTTTGGCTCCTGGGTGCAGGTCATCCTCGGGGTCATCTTTGTGATCTGTGTGCTGGTTTTCCGGCGTGGTATCGTGGGTGAACTGGAGCGTCTGGTTCGCAAACGCTGATCGCCGTTGGGGAGCCCTGCCATGCATATGATTTCGGCTGAAGATGTCGCCCGCTCCCTGCCCTGGGAACGGCTGGTGGAACGGCTGGAAACAACCTTCCGCCAGGGCGTGGAAGCGCCACCCCGTCACCATCACACCCTTCATCGTGCCGACGGTGACGCCACCATGCTGTTGATGCCCGCCTGGGAGGAAGACGGCTATATCGGCATGAAAATGGTCAATGTCTTTCCCCAGAATGCGCGGGCGGGCCTACCGGCCATTGCCGGTGTCTATCTGTTGTGCGAAGGCCGTCATGGCCGTCCCCTCGCCTGTATGGACGGCTCCGAGTTGACCCGCCGCCGTACCGCGGCGGCCTCGGCTCTGGCGTCGCGACTGCTGGCCCGCAAGCAGTCCGATACCCTGCTCATGGTGGGGACCGGTCGCCTGGCCCCCATGCTGATCGAAGCTCACGCAGCCGTCCGTCCGATCCGTCGGGTTCAGATCTGGGGCCGGCAGCCTGCCAAAGCCGAGGCATTGGCTGACCACTACCGGGACCGGTTCAGCTGTGAGGTGGTCGAAGACCTCGAGTCCGCTACCGCAACCGCTGATATCATCAGCTGTGCCACTCTGTCCTGCGAACCGCTGATTCGGGGAGACTGGCTCGCCGCCGGCTCGCATCTGGATCTTGTCGGCGCCTTCAGACCCGACATGCGGGAAACCGACGGCCGCTGCTTCGAACGCAGCGCGGTGTTCGTCGATACCTATGCCGGCGCAACGGGCGAAGCCGGCGACCTGCTGCAGGCTATTCGGGAAGGCAGCTTTGAACGCGAATCGATTCGCGCTGACCTGGCGCAATTGATCCAGCAGACCCGGCCGGGTCGCACAGACGAGCAAGAGATTACCCTGTTCAAGTCCGTCGGCGCGTCACTGGAAGACCTCGCCGCCGCGATCGAAGTCTGGAACACGCTGAATACCCGCACACAACCCCGGGAAGAACGTCCCTGACAGAGCCGTAGCCCTGAACCCATAACCTCTCGGCCGATAACCGGGCGACTTCCTTTTCTGATTTATAGGTAGTATACTATCTATATACAAGCTTATTAGCTGTCTGGATATCAACTGATATGCCGTCAACGAAACCCGACTTTGGCTTTCTGGTCGCCGATGCCGCCCGGCTGATCCGTCGGGACTTCGACCTGCGCGCCAGGGACACCGGGCTGAGCCGGGCCCAGTGGTCGGTACTGGCCCGTCTGGCCCGCCACGAAGGCCTGAAACAGACCGAGTTGGCAGACTTGCTGGACCTGCAGCCCATGTCCCTCACCCGCCACATTGACCGGCTCGAGGCCCTTGGCTGCGTCGAACGCCGGGCCGATGCCAACGACCGACGGGCTCACCGCCTGTTTCTGACCGACGCTGCCGGCCCGCTGATGGAACAGCTTCAGATTCTCGGTCAGCAAACCCGTTCGCAGGCAATGCACGGTATACCGGACGAACACCAGCAACTGCTATGTCAGGTGCTGGATCAGATCAGAGATAATCTCGCCGGCTACGGCCAGGCCACCCAGGAGATCCTGTCATGAGTCAAGCTGACGACCAATCCCCAGCCCCGGCCAGCACCCCCCGCAAACGCTGGCTTCGTCGCAGCCTGCTGATCGCCATTCCAGCCTTTGCGGTAGCCGGCGTCGCGCTTTATCTGATTTTTGGCGGGCGCTATATGAGCACCGAAAACGCCTACGTGCGGGCACCGCTGATTAAGCTGTCACCGGATGTCAGCGGTCGCATCAGCGCCGTGCTGATACAGGAGAACCAGCCGGTGCACAAGGGTGATGCCCTGCTCACCATCGACCCTGCGCCCTACCGCATTGCCGTCGCGCGGGCTCAGGCCCGGGTTCGACAGGCGGAAAATCAGATCAGGACCCTGGAGGCCGGCTATGCCACCCGGCAGCAGGATCTGGACCTGGCACGGGAAAACGTCCGCTATGCCCGCCATGAATACGCTCGCCAGCAGGCACTGGCCAAACGCAATCTGACGTCGAAGTCTGAGCTGGAGAAGTTCAGCCATCAACTCACCACAGCCCAACAACAGCAGGCGTCTATTGAACACGATCTGGCCCGTATCGCTGTCAGCCTCGATGGTAAGCCCGGATTGCCCCTCGACGAGCATCCGGACGTTCAGGCCGCCCGGGCCAGCCTGGCAGCGGCGAAACTGGACCTGGCCCGGACCGATATTCGGGCGCCGTTTGATGGTATTGCCTCGAAGCTCCCGGACCCGGGCAGCTACGCCCGCAGCGGTGCGCCGATCATGAGTCTGGTCGGCACAGGCAATGTCTGGGTGGAGGCCAACTTCAAAGAGACCGCCCTGACCCGTATGCATCGCGGGCAGTCTGTCGCCATCGCGGTCGATACCTATCCCGACCACGAACTGCGCGGCACGGTGGCAAGCGTTGCGCAAGCGTCCGGTTCCGAATTTTCGGTGCTGCCGGCCCAGAACGCCTCCGGTAACTGGGTGAAGGTTGTGCAACGGATTCCAGTGCGGATCCGCGTGGACTCCCCCCTGAACGGGGTGGTGCTGCGGGCAGGAATGAGCGCGTCTGTGGAGGTCGACACCGGCTACCCGGGTGGTCGGCCACCAGCACTGGTCGGGTGGGTGCGCAACCTGGTTGCACCCGCCCAGGCTGACGAAAGACAGCCGTGATGGAAGCAACGGCGGAGGCCTCGCCGGCCTCACTGAAACGCCAGCGCGGCCTGGTGACCGTCTCGATCATGCTGGCTACGATTATGCAGGCGCTGGATACCACCATCGCCAATGTGGCACTGCCCAGCATGCAGGGCAGCCTGTCGGCCACCTCGGAACAGATATCCTGGGTGCTGACGTCCTATATCGTGGCTGCCGCCATCACCATTCCGATGACCGGGTTTCTGGCCGCCCGCTTGGGGCGCAAGCGCCTGTTCCTGCTTTCGGTAGCGGGATTCACTGTGGCGTCAGTGCTGTGTGGCCTGGCCACCAACCTGACAGAACTGGTGGCATTCCGGCTGCTGCAAGGCATTTTCGGTGCCGGTCTGGTTCCGCTGTCCCAGGCTGTGCTGCTCGATACCTATCCGAGGGAGCAGCACGGCTCTGCCATGGCCATGTGGGGGGTCGGCGTGATGGTAGGGCCGATACTGGGCCCCACCCTGGGCGGCTACCTCACCGACGCCTTTAACTGGCGCTGGGTCTTTTTCATCAATATTCCGTTCGGCATCCTCTCGTTGCTGGGCATACTGGCGTTCGTGCCGGAGACTGAACGGATACAGCGTCGCTTCGACCTGTTCGGTTTCGCCCTGCTGGCCATCGCCATTGGCGCCCTGCAACTCCTGCTGGACCGGGGTCAGAGCCAGGACTGGCTGGCGTCCCGGGAAATCCTGCTGGAAGGCGTCATTACCATCACCACGCTGGCGATGTTTCTGGTCCACATGACCACCGCCCGGGAGCCGTTTCTGGAGCCGGGTCTGTTCCGCGATCGCAACCTGTCCATCGGGCTGCTGTTCATTTTCATTGTCGGCATCATTCTGCTGGCCACCCTCGCGCTGCTGCCGCCCTTTCTGCAGGGACTGATGGGCTATCCGGTCATCACCACCGGGCTGGTGCTGGCACCGCGGGGCATTGGCAGCATGTTCGCCATGATGATGGTCGGACGCCTGGTGAATCGGGTGGACATTCGTCTGCTGATCTTTACCGGGCTGTCGCTGACCGCCGTCAGTCTGTTCGAGATGTCGGGGTTCAATACCAACGTGCCGGTGCACACGCTGGTTACCACCGGCATCACCCAGGGGCTGGGGCTGGGCTTTATCTTTGTGCCGCTGAGCACCATCAGCTTTGCCACTCTGGCGCCCCGTTACCGAACCGAGGCAACCGCCATGTTCAGCCTGATGCGCAATATCGGCAGCTCCATCGGCATTTCCATCATGGTGACGCTGGTCGCCCGCAACACCCAGATTAACCACGCCACTCTGGGCGAGTTGCTCAATCCGTTCCGGCCAGGGTTTGATGGGCTGTCACTGCCCGGTGGCCTGAGTCCGGACAGCGATGCTGGACGAGCCATTCTCAATCAGATGCTGACCCGGCAGGCCGCCACCATTGCCTACCTCGATGATTTCCGGCTGATGGCCTGGATTACGGTCGCCTCCATGCCACTGCTGGCGCTGCTGCGTTCTGCCGGCTCCCCGCGCGGTCGCTGACGCCGATAAACCCGCCACAACACGGGTATAGACAGGCATTATTAGACGTGGGCGTGCATCTGCGATAACAATGGAATCAACGTACGCCCCTTTTTTGCGACAAACTCAGACAGAGAGGTTCGCATGACGCAGACCCGGCTCCAGGACCATGCTGACAGTGCACCGACACACGTGTCGCCCGATTCCCGCCTGCACCGGGCCGTGACCGAACTGCTGGCATCCGCCGGCATCGAAATCGGCGGGCAGCGGCCGTGGGACATCCGTCTCAACGCTCCCGGCGTCATCGAGCGAGCCATCGCCAAAGGCAACCTGGGGCTGGGCGAAGCCTACATGGACGGCGACTGGGAGGCAGACCGCCTGGACGAATTTTTTTCCCGCCTGCTGGGTGCCCGACTGGAACACTACTTCAAACCCCGCAAACAACTGCTTTATTTCTTCACCGCCAGCCTGTTCAACCTGCAGCAGGGCAAACGCGCCTGGCAGGTGGCCAAAACCCACTACGACCTGGGCAACGATTTCTATGAGGCCATGCTGGACCCCCGCATGGTCTACAGCTGCGGTTACTGGAAAAAGGCAACCACCCTGGCCGATGCTCAGGAGGCCAAGCTGGATCTGGTGTGTCGCAAGCTCGATCTGAAGCCGGGTATGCGCGTGCTCGATATCGGCTGCGGCTGGGGCGGATTCATGGGGTTTGCCGCCGAACATTACGGCGTGGAATGCGTCGGCGTGACTGTGTCACAAGAGCAGACCCGGTGGGCACGGGAGCATTACGCCCATCTGCCCGTGGAATGTCGCCTGCAAGACTACCATGAGCTCGACGAGCCCTTTGATCGCATCGCCAGCATCGGCATGTTCGAACACGTCGGTCGCAAAAACCATCGCGGTTTCATGGAAGTCGCGGCCCGCTGCCTGAAAGACGACGGCCTGTTTGTGCTGCACACCATCGGCAAGAACGAAACCGCGACCGTGCCCGACCCGTTTATCGACAAGTACATTTTCCCCAATGGCGACCTGCCCTCCATCCGGCAGATTGCCGACGCCTCGGAAGACCTGTTTATCACCGAGGATGTACACAATTTCGGTGCCGATTACGACCGCACGCTGATGGCCTGGCAGGCCAATTTCCAGGCAGCCTGGCCGGATTTCCAGGCACGCCTCGGCGAGCGCTTCTACCGCATGTGGAATTACTACCTGCTGTCCTGCGCAGGGGCGTTCCGCGCCCGCGACCTGCAGTTGTGGCAGTGGGTGCTGTCAAAACACGGTGTCGCCGGCGGTTATCATCGACCCACCGTCTGAGGTCATCCTTCACCGGACAACGGGCGTCGCTGTTCCGGGGTCTATCCAGTCATCCATCCGCAACAGAAGGGAAAGCCAATCATGAATGTCGCCTTTATTGGTCTGGGAATCATGGGCAGTCGCATGGCCCGTAACCTGATTAACGACAGCTCGCTGACCGTGACCGTATTCAACCGGTCTCCGGAGCCGGCGCAGGCACTGGAAGAGGCCGGGGCGCAGCGGGCCGGGTCCGCCGCCGCAGCCGTCGCCGACGCCGATGTGGTCTACTCCATGCTGACATCACCGGAGGTGGTGGAGGAGGTTGCATTCGGCGACCAGGGCTTTGTCGCCGCCATGAACAAGGACGCGCTATGGGTCAACTGTTCCACGGTCAACCCCTCCTACACACGCCAGTGCGCTGAAAAGGCCCGTTCTGCCGGGATCCGTTTCATTGACGGGCCGGTAGCCGGCACCAGAATGCCCGCCGAGACCGGAGAGCTGACGTTCCTGCTGGGCGGTGAGGAAGACGACATCAACGCTGTCCGGCCACAACTGGAACAGATGGGCAAAAAAATCCTGCACGTGGGGCCGGCCGGCCAGGGCAGCGCCTTTAAAATGCTGGTCAATGCCCTGCTTGCGCAGAGCATGCTGGTCTACTCGGAAACCGCCCTGTTGGGCGAAAAACTCGGTTTCAGCCGGGAGTTCCTGATGGACACCCTGCCCGGACTGCCAGTATCCGCGCCCTTCCTGAAAGGCAAGGCCGGTCTGATCAAGGACGGCAACTACGAGGCCCAGTTTCCGCTGGAGCTGATGCACAAGGACCTGCACCTGCTGGACCTGACCGCCTATGAGGAAAATCAGCCGCTGTTCATGGCCGGGCTGGCCAAAGCCGTCTACGGGCGGGCCAATGCCGCCGGGCACGGACGGGACGACTTCGCCGCTATCTACGACTTTCTCGATAGCCAGTAGCCCGAACGCCACTCGTCAAACCGGGCAGGCGTCAACAGCCTGTTCCGGTTCGTTTTCTTCCTTCTCGGATGATTTAAATCAATTCTGATCCGGAACCGGGCATCAGCCACATCTTGTCAGTTCCTCGAAATTGCCATAGACTTGCCAATGTTACCGGTAACATTGCCGGTTAAAAACAAAAACCCGCAGGAGAATGCTATGAATACCCCCCTGAAGCTGATTGCCGGTTTCCTCGGTGCCACGCTGGCCATGAGTGCCATGGCAGCGGAGTACACGTTTAAATTCCAGTCGTCCGATCCGTCCGGGGTCAAGAATTTCGAGATCCAGCAGGAGTGGGCGGATCGCGTGGGGCGCATGACCGGCGGCCGGGTGGAAATCAATCTGCTGCCCGTCGGCAGCGTCGTGGGTCATACCGAAACCCTCGGCGCCATAAAAATGGGTGTGTTGGATGGTCACATCTCGGTGACCGGTTATTTTTCCGGCAAAGACCCTGCGTTCGGACTGATCGGCAACACGGTCGGTGCCTGGTCCAGCCCGTCGCAACTGATCGCAGAACTTTGCGGCAATTTTGGAGCCGCGAAGCGGCGGAAAAATTGTCCGACAACAGTGACTTGTTATAACCGGCGCTGCCAATAACCCGGCTGGCGGTTTTGGTGCATTACTGCAACTACATGGCAAGTTGAAGTGGAAGGCTTGTAAATAACAGCGTAGGGAAACTTCGTCAGCAGAAATCTGCGGGTTCGTCTGCTGAATTTGGGCCATGTTTCTGGCAGTGACCGTATTGATTCATAGGCAGCCTCCAGCTCTCCGATGAAATCTTCTCCAAGGCCAGCTGCCTGCTGCTCGTACCATGAGTACGCTTCCTGAACTTCATGATAAATCGAAGGATGGAAATTCAATGCAGCCATTAAGAGGGGCGCTGAAGCTGGTTTTTAATTTCATCCCAAGACACCGCCTGAACCTTGCCAGCTTCAAGCTCATCAATTCGCTGCTCTGCAAGGGCGGACCACGCCGCATCAACATCCTCGTCGTGCTGGGTTTCAAGACTAGATATCAAACAATGGGCAAGCAAAGCCCGATCATTTGCCGAGAGAACCTTTGTCTCTTCAATAACTTGCTCAAGCTTCATCTTTGGGTGCCTCATCATGCATTTCAGCTGCTTGGTAAAGTTTAGCATGCCTGCAACGCAAACCTGAATGAGCCGTTATAACAACTATATCTATTACGGTGGCGGTTATGAGCTGATGAACGAGCTCTACAAGCCCTACGGCGTCAAGTTCGTCGGTGGCGCCGCCACCGGTCTGGAGTCTCTGGTCTCGAAAAAACCGCTGGATGGCGTCGCGGATCTCAAAGGTCTCAAGTTGCGAGCTCCGGAAGGCCTGGTGCAGTCGGTATTTGCCGCCGCCGGTGCCGCGCCGGTCAACCTGCCCGGCTCGGAGGTCTATACCGCTCTCAGCAAAGGGGTGATTGATGCCGCCGACTACACCGTGTTCTCCACCAACCAGCAGGCCGGCCTGAACGACATTGCGCCAAACCCGGTCTATCCCGGCTTTCACTCCCTGCCGCTGGTGGAAATCGCCATGAACCTGAAGGAATGGAACAAGCTTCCGGACGACATTCAGGCAATCATGAGCACGTCGGTTCGTGATTTTGCCCATGACATCAGTACCCAACTGGCAATGGCCGATGTCGCCGCTGTCAAGAAGGCCCGCAAGGACCCGAACATCACTATCCACGACTGGTCCGACGAAGAGCGTAAGAAGTTCCGGGAGATTGCCCGCAAGCAGTGGAAGATCTACGCCGAACAGTCGCCGAACGCCGAGAAAGTGTACAAGTCGGTGACCGCCTACCTCGAGTCGCAGGGGCTGCTCTGATCAGTCGGCAACCCTGCTGCTGATACCAGGTCTTTGCTCGTATCGTTGACGTTCCGACGCCTGGTCAGGTGCATCCCCCAGGCGTCAGTTCCGGAGACCATTCCATGTCTGATCATTCTCTGCCTGAGGCCTCTGCGCCGGTTGAGCCCGGGACCGAACCCCGGTTACCGGATGACAATGAACCGCTGGGCACCAATCCGCTGGAACGCGGCATCGTCTGGCTGGGCCACAAACTCAGCCTGATATTCGCGCTGATTGTGGTGATTTCCACCTATGAGATTGTCCGCCGCTATGTGTTTGATTCACCGACACTCTGGGTGCATGAAACGGTCACCTTCATGGGGGCTTCGCTATTCGTATTCGGCGGCCTCTACGCGTTCGCCATCGACAGACATGTGCGGGTCGTGCTGGTGTATGACGCCGTGTCCGAACGGGCGCGCTGTATCCTTAGACTGGTCCACCATCTGCTGGGTCTCGGTTTCTGCACGATGATGGTGTATGCCTCCTGGTTCATGGCAAAAGAGTCGGTACTGGCTCCCTGGGGCGCTATTCGCCTCGAGACATCAGGCTCCGCGTGGAACCCGCCTTTTCCGGCCCTGCTTAAAGTGCTGATTCTGATTGCCATGGTGACACTCACCGTGCAGTACCTGTTGCGGCTGATCCAGGATCTGCGCCAATTGAGGACTCTGTGATGTTTGATCTCGCCGCAATCGGCATTGGCTATGGCAGCCTGCTCATGCTCGTCCTGCTGGTGCTGCTGTTGCTCACTGGTATGCAACTGGCCATTGCCACCGGCTTTGTCGCACTGATATTCGCCCTGGGCTGGTTTGGCCCGGATGCCCTGCCCATTGTCAGCAGCCGGCTCTACACTTTTGTCGGCAGCTATGTGTTCCTGGCAGTTCCCATGTTTGTACTGATGGCCGCCCTGCTGGACCATTCCGGCATTGCCCGGGATCTGTTTGATGCCATGGCCCGACTGGGCCGTAAACTGCGGGGCGGGGTGGCCCTGCAGACATTGATCGTGGCGATCATTCTGGCCTCCATGTCCGGGGTGATCGGCGGGGAAACCGTCCTGCTCGGTATTCTGGCCCTGCCCCAGATGCTGCGTCTGGGCTATGACCGGCGTCTGGCCATAGGCACCACCTGCGCCGGTGGCGCCCTTGGCACCATGCTGCCGCCCAGCATCGTACTGATCATCTATGGCCTGACCGCCAATGTCTCCATTGGCGAGTTGTTCAAAGGCGCGTTCCTGCCCGCGCTGATTCTCGCCTTACTCTACATGGGCTACGTGTTGTTCCGGGTCTGGCTCAATCCCGCGATGGCACCGCTGCCATCAGACAGCGACGAAGACCAGCCCAAACCCCCCAACTTTTTCAAGGCGCTGCTGTTCCCGATCCTGTCGGTGATCACCGTGCTGGGCAGTATTTACGGTGGTGTGGCGTCGGTGACCGAGGCCTCGGCGCTGGGCGTACTCGGTATCGCCATCAGTACCTGGATTCGGAACGAACTCTCCTACAGCATGGTTCGCAAGGCCACCATCAGCACCCTGCGGGTCTGCGGCATGATCATCTGGATCGGCATTGGCGCCACCGCACTCGTCGGTGTCTACAACCTGATGGGGGGTATCGGTTTCGTACGCGACCTCGTGCTCTCCATCGGCGGTGATGGTCTGGGCACCATCCTGTTCATGATGCTGATTCTGCTGGTTCTGGGCATGTTCCTGGATTGGGTCGGCGTGGCGCTGCTGACCATGCCTATTTTTGTCCCTATCGTCGTTCATCTGGGCTATGACCCGATCTGGTTCGGGGTGTTGTTCTGCCTGAACATGCAGGTGTCTTTCCTCTCACCGCCCTTTGGACCGGCAGCGTTCTATCTCAAGACGGTCACTCCCAGGGACATTTCCCTGGGCGAGATCTTCCGCTCGCTGGTGCCGTTTATCGGACTGCAGATTGTCGCCCTGATACTGCTGATCATGTTTCCTCAACTGGCCTTGTGGTGGCAGTGATGAGCCGACCGAAACTGATCGTCATGGGCGTCTCGGGCAGTGGTAAAAGCCTGGTGGGCCGGGAACTGGCCCACGCCCTGGAGATCCCGTTTTTTGATGCGGATGCATTTCACAGTGAGGCCAACGTTCGCAAAATGGCCAATGGCGAGCCGCTGAACGACCACGACCGGGCGGGCTGGCTGGCTGACCTGGCCACCCTGATCCGGCACGAGGACGGCCTGGTACTGGCCTGCTCGGCGCTGAAACGACGCTATCGTGACCGGCTCCGCAGGGACAACCCGCAACTGAGGTTTCTCTATCTGAAGGGCGATTTCGAGACTATCTGGTCCCGTCATGCCCGGCGCGAGGACCACTACTTCAATGGTCAGGCGATGCTCGAAAGCCAGTTCCGACAACTCGAAGAGCCTGACATCACTGAAGCCATACGGATTGATATCGGGGGCTCACCGGAATCGGTCGTGGCTCAGTGCCTGGCCGCCGTACTGGCGCTGAGCTGACACGGCCGGTTGTGCTAAGCTGACGCCGGCGGCGAGCCCGGACGCAGTCCGAAGCGCTGTCGCTCCGCCTAGGCGGCGCCCCATCAACCAGTAACGGCACGAAGTTCATGGTAAAAAAACGACGCCCCACGTTACAGGACATCGCCGATCGGGTTGGTGCCACCAAGATGACCGTCAGCCGCTGCCTGCGGGGCGAGGAAAATGTCTCCGCCGGGATGCGCGAACGGATCTTTGCTGCCGCGGAAGCCCTTGGCTACATTCCGAATCGCGGCCCGGACATGCTGTCCCGGGCCACCAGCCGCGCGATTGGCATCCTCGTTCCCTCGCTTACCAACCAGGTGTTCGCCGATGTCATCAAAGGCATTGAAACGGCAACGGAGCCTGCCGGTTATCATCTGATGCTGTCTCATTACGGCTACAGTCAGGACGTGGAGGAACGCAGTCTGTCGTCGCTGTTGTCCTACAACGTTGACGGGATGATTCTTTCCGAGAGCCAGCACACGCCCCGCACCCTGCGTATGCTGGAAATCGCCGGCATTCCCACGGTGGAAATCATGGATACCCGCACTCCCGCCATCCATCAGGCGGTGGGCTTTGACAACATCAGGGCGGCCTATGACATGGTCCACACCATGCTGGCCCGGGGCCGACGCCGGATTCTCTATCTGGCAGTGCGACTGGACGCCCGCACCCTGCAACGCCAGGAAGGCTATGCCGCCGCGATGGCCGAACATGGTCTGGAACCGGTGACCCTTCGCACCAACCTGCGCTCGTCCTACAGCGTCGGTGCTGCCCTGATGACGGACGTCCTGCGGGATCACCCGGATACCGACGCCATTTTCTGCACCAACGACGACGTTGCCATCGGCGCCTACTTCGAGTGCGTCCGGCAAGGTATCCCGGTGCCCGGACAAATGGCGATTGTCGGCTTCCACGGTCACGACGTAGGGCAGGTCATGTCACCCCCGCTGGCGAGTGTTCTGACCCCCCGGGAAGCCATGGGTGAACGCGCCGCCACCGAACTTCTCAGGCGCCTGGGAGGAGAGCCGATCAGCGAGCCGGTCATCAACCTGGGCTATCGCATCGAAGCCGGTGGCACGCTCTGACACCCCGGACTGCCGGCTGCTCTATGGGGCACAGCCCCTCGCCAGCCCGGCCCGTTGCATTCGATGATAAAGACAACCATGGTGTCGGTATGGGCTGACCGGTTTTGCCTGATGCATCGAAAAGCCCGAAGCGAACGTATATGAGGTGGATCGTTCGGGCGAATACCTCGCCCATTCCCATGTTGCGGTGCCGACGAACAGACCGGAAGGCGCCGGGACCGGGACACTTGTCCTATCTCGTTTTACCAATGGAGCACTCTTATGAAACAGACAATAACCACTTCCCTGATTGCACTCAGCCTGGGGCTGGCCAGTGCCTCCGCAATGGCCGCCGATTCGATGGTCGACGTCATGAACCAGTCCGCCAGTGCCCAGGGCGTTGTGACCATACCCGCCGTCACTATGGGCGAAAACGGCTTCGTGGTCATTCACGAAAGCAATGCCATGGGCAAGCCGATTGCTCCCGCCTCGGTTGGCTTTGTTCGCCTGACCGCCGGCGAGCACAAAAATGTGTCCGTCATTCTGGACCGCCCGGTGAAGCCCGGCGAAAAACTGTACGCCATGCTGCATCATGACACCGGCAAAATGGGTGTCTACGAGTTCGGCCCCGGGTCGACCGACGTGGATCTGCCGGTTACCGCCAATGGTAGCGTCGTGATCAAGCCGTTCATGATCAAGGGCGGTATGTAAATCCGGCCCGGCCACCGACCGGGGCCTGTTCCGGTCGGCGGCCAATCAGACTTCCCCGTACTGGCCTTTCTGGCCCGCTCTGTGTAACGCTGTAGGCTCCGGGAGTGACCCTCCCTGACTGGCCATTCACCCCCGACTGCCACGAAGAGCGCCCGCAGCCATGTCCGGCTCCAGTAAAAAAGTAATCTACGCCGCCCTCGCCGGTAATTTGCTGATCGCTGTAACCAAATTTTTCGCTGCGCTTTTTACCGGCAGCGCAGCGATGTTCTCGGAAGGCATCCATTCGCTGGTGGATACCGGCAACCAGGGGCTGTTGCTATACGGAATGCGGCAAGGCAGACGACCGCCCGACGCCCGCTTTCCGTTCGGCTATGGCAAAGAAGTCTACTTCTGGAGCTTGTGGTCGCGATCCTGCTTTTTGCAGTCGGCTCTGGCGTCTCTATTTTCCAGGGCGTTCATCACATCATCGAACCCTCACCCATCGAAAATCCTCTGGTCAATTACATCGTACTGGGCCTGGCGATCGTGTTTGAAGGTGCGTCCTGGCTGTTTGCACTGACCGAGTTTGCCCGTACCAAAGGCAAATGGGGTTATGTCGAAGCCATTCAGCGGGGCAAGGATCCGACCCTGTTCATGGTGGTGTTTGAAGATTCAGCCGCGATGCTGGGCCTGATGGTGGCATTGATCGGGGTCTTCCTTGCCGAACACACCGGGCTACTCTGGCTCGATGGCTTTGCTTCGGTGATTATCGGCCTGATCCTGGGAGGAACCGCTATCTGGCTGGCCTATGAGACCAAAGGGTTGCTGATTGGCGAAGCAGCTAATACGCCGGTTGTGGCAGGCATCCGGGAAATTGCTGTCGATACTCCCGAAATCGATGAGGTAAACGAAGTGCTGACCATGCACATGGGTCCGGACTTTATCCTGGTCACGATCAGCGTTACGTTTTCGCCCCATATTCAGGCCGTGGATCTCGAACGCATCATCGCGGCGCTCGATGAACGGATCAAGGCACGCTACCCGCAGGCCCGCAAGATCTTCGTGGAAGCAGAATCCATCCGGGTACCCCGGCAATAGCCGGCCTGAACCCGGCCTTCGGGCTCAGGGAATCAGCCCCTGACTGCGCAGGTAATCGTCATAGCTGCCGCTGAAGTCGGTCACCCCATCGGCACTGAGTTCCACAATCCGGGTCGCCAGCGACGACACGAATTCCCGGTCGTGGCTGACGAAGATCAGCGTGCCCGGGTAGTTATCAAGGGCCAGATTCAGGGACTCGATGGACTCCATATCCAGGTGGTTGGTGGGCTCGTCCATCAGCATCACATTGGGCTTCTGCAGAATCAGCTTGCCGAACAGCATCCGGCCCTGCTCACCGCCGGAGATCACCTTGACCGATTTGCCGATATCATCCCCGGAAAACAGCATCCTGCCCAGGGTACCCCGGATCAGTTGCTCGCCGCCCTGGGTCCACTGCGCCATCCAGTCCGACAGGTTGACGTCTTCGGCAAAATCCGCGGTGTGGTCCTGGGCGAAATAACCCACGTCAGCACTGTCGGTCCATTTCACCTCCCCCTGCTCCGGGGTCAGCTTGCCCGCCATGCACTGCAACAGGGTCGTTTTACCGATACCGTTGGGCCCGATGATCGCCACCCGCTCACCCGCCTCGATCTGTAAATTCAGGTTCGAAAACAACGGCTGCCCATCGAAACCCTTAGTGATGTTCTTGAGGGTCACCGCCTGGCGATGCAGCTTTTTGGTCTGCTCAAAGCGGATGAACGGATTCACCCGGCTGGACGGCTTCACCTCCTCCAGCTGGATCTTGTCGATCTGCCGGGCGCGGGAGGTGGCCTGCTTGGCCTTGGACGCGTTGGCGGAAAAGCGGCTGACGAACTGCTGCAGCTCGGCAATCTGGGCCTTTTTCTTGGCGTTGTCCGACAGCATGCGCTCCCGGGCCTGGGTGGCAGCGGTCATGTATTCGTCGTAATTGCCCGGGAACAGGCGCAACTCGCCATAGTCCAGGTCCGCCATGTGGGTACAGACACTGTTGAGGAAGTGGCGGTCGTGGGAAATGATGATCATGGTGCTGTCACGGGCCACCAGCACTGACTCCAGCCAGCGGATGGTGTTGATATCCAGATGGTTGGTCGGCTCGTCCAGCAGCAGCACATCCGGATCGGAGAACAGCGCCTGGGCCAGCAACACCCGCAGCTTCCAGCCCGGTGCCAGCGCGCTCATTGGGCCGTTGTGTTGCTCCAGCGGAATATCCAGGCCAAGCAACAGCTCGCCGGCGCGGGCATCGGCGGTATAGCCGTCCATTTCAGCGAACTGGACTTCCAGGTCCGCGACCGCCATCCAGTCTTCTTCGCTCATCTCGGGCAGGGAATAGATCCGATCACGCTCTTTCTTGACGTTCCAGAGTTCCTCATGGCCCATGATCACGGTATCGATCACCGAGCAATCCTCATAGGCAAACTGGTCCTGGCGCAGTTTGCCCAGACGGACATTGGGCTCCAGCATGACCTGGCCGGCGGAGGGCTCGAGATCGCCACCCAGGATTTTCATCAGTGTGGACTTGCCACAGCCATTGGCCCCGATCAGGCCATAGCGATTACCGTTACCAAATTTGGCGGAGACGTTTTCAAACAGGGGTTTAGCCCCGAATTGCATGGTGATATTGGCGGTGGAGATCAAGAAACAAACCTGTCGATGTGGGGCCGGGCATGCGCCGGCGAAAAGAAAGCCGGCATTGTACAGGTTTGCCCGGTGGACTGTGAGGCCGCAGAAACACGGATAAAAAGGGCTTGCCTCTGACGAGCTCTGCGGGCAGCATTCCTGTTCTGATGTATACATTCATCCGACACAAGGACATTGATCATGGCACAGGCTACAGCGCGTCACATTCTGGTAGACAGCGAAGCGAAATGCGAAGAACTGAAAAAGGCGATTG
>JASBRL010000047.1 GCA_030149475.1 Marinobacter sp. | reverse complement strand
AAGGGGCTTGATGAAAAAGATGTGCTTTACGGGCACGTGTTCCGTAACGCCATCCTGATCGTTATCGCCAGCCTGCCCGGCGTGCTTGTTGCCCTGTTCTTCACCGGCTCGCTGCTTATCGAAGTCATTTTTTCCCTGGATGGCCTGGGGCTCCTTGGCTTTGAAGCCGCACTGAACCGGGACTACCCGGTGATTTTCGGTACGCTGTACATATTCACACTGATGGGCCTGATACTGAAGCTGATCAGCGACATCACATACGTACTGGTGGACCCGCGAATCGACTTTGAAAGCCGGGAGGGTGCGTGAGCTTCCGGTCTCTGACACCTGTTCAGCAAAGACGACTGAGAAACTTCCGGAACAACCGACGGGGGTTCTGGTCTCTCTGGCTTTTCCTCGCTCTCTTCGGCCTTTCCCTGGTGGCTGAGCTGATCGCCAACGACTCCCCTCTCATTGTTTCCTACAAGGGAGAGTTTTATTTTCCCGTTGTTGAATCGGTTCCGGAGGAAACCTATGGCGGCTTCCTGCCTACCGAGGCCAATTACCGGGATCCTTTTATTGCCGGTGAGATCAAGGCCAATGGCTGGATGCTCTGGCCACCCATCCGGTTCAGTTACAACACGATCAATTACGATCTTGAGGTCCCCTCACCGGCACCGCCCAGCGCGGAGAACTGGCTGGGAACCGACGACCAGGGGCGGGACGTCGCGGCCAGGGTCATCTATGGCTTCCGGATTTCTGTACTCTTTGGTCTGACACTGACCATCGCCAGCTGCATTGTCGGAGTCATTGTCGGCGCCATTCAGGGCTTTTATGGTGGCAAAATCGACCTGCTGGGTCAGCGCTTTATTGAGATCTGGTCCGGCCTGCCAGTGCTGTATCTGTTAATCATTCTTTCCAGTATTGTTCAGCCGAATTTCTGGTGGCTGCTGGGGATCATGCTGCTTTTCAGCTGGATGGGGCTGGTGGATGTGGTACGTGCGGAGTTCCTGCGGGCCCGTAATTTCGAATATGTGAAGGCTGCCCGGGCCCTGGGGCTGGATAACGGCAAGATCATGTTCCGGCATATCCTGCCCAATGCCATGGTGGCCACCCTCACCTTCGTACCGTTTATCCTGACCGGCGCCATTACCGGGCTCACCTCGCTGGACTTCCTGGGTTTCGGCCTGCCCTCCGGGTCTCCGTCCCTGGGTGAGCTCATCGCCCAGGGCAAGGCTAACCTGCAGGCTCCCTGGCTGGGTATTTCAGCGTTTGTAAGTTTGGCCATCATGCTGACTTTGCTGGTTTTCGTTGGCGAAGCGGTGCGCGATGCGTTCGACCCGAGAAAGACCTGATATGAGTAATCTGCTGGACATATCTGAGCTGACCATTGCCTTCGACGACGGACCCAATGTGGTTGAAAACGTGTCCCTGCACCTGGACAAGGGTGAAATCGTCGCCCTGGTCGGCGAGAGTGGATCGGGCAAGTCAGTGACCGCCCTGTCGATACTGCGGCTACTTGACGAACGGCATGTGCGCTATCCGACGGGTCGGGTCCTGTTTCACGACCAGAACCTGCTGGATATCGACCGGCAACCACTGCGTCGGATCCGTGGCCGACAGATCAGCATGATCTTTCAGGAGCCGATGACCTCGCTCAACCCGCTGCACACAGTCGAGAAGCAGATCAGTGAAACCCTGGCCCTGCACCGTGGCCTGCGCAATCAGCAGGCCCGTGATCGCTGTGTAGAACTGCTCGAACTGGTGGGTATCGCCAACGCCAGTGAACGACTGGACAGCTTCCCCCACCAGTTATCGGGCGGTCAGAAACAGCGGGTGATGATCGCCATGGCGCTGGCCAACGAGCCTGACCTGCTGATCGCCGACGAGCCCACAACCGCACTGGACGTGACCGTCCAGAAACAGGTTCTGGAGTTGCTTCAGTCCCTTCAGCAAAAACTCGGCATGGGCATCCTGCTGATCACCCACGATCTGTCAATTGTTCGCCGCTATGCCGACCGGGTCGTGGTGATGGAGCATGGCCGAGTGGTTGAGCAGGCGAACGCCGAGACCCTGTTCAGGGCACCCGCGCACCCGTATACCCGACGCCTGCTGGACGCTGAACCTCCAGCGTCGCCACCGCCGGTGGAGACAGGTTCCGGGCCACTGCTCACAGTCACCGACCTGAATGTCCGCTTTACCACCCGAAAATCCCTGCTGGGTAAAACCATTTCAGCGTTCCATGCAGTGCAGAACGTGAGTTTTGCATTGACCCGGGGCGAAACACTGGGCATTGTCGGCGAAAGCGGCAGTGGCAAGACCACCATTGGTCACGCCCTGCTGAAACTGACTCAGAGCGACGGCGATATCCGGTTTGGTGGCGATCGCCTGTCGGGGTTGAACCAGAAGCAGTTCCGCCCCTATCGCCGGCGGATGCAGATCGTGTTCCAGGACCCGTTCGGAAGCCTCAGCCCACGCATGTCGATCGCCGAAATCGTACGGGAGGGTCTGCTGATCCATGCCCCCGACACCCCGGAGGTGCACGATCAGAAGGTCATTCGTGCGCTTACCGACGTGGGCCTGGACCCAGACAGCCGGCACCGGTATCCCCACGAATTTTCCGGCGGCCAGCGTCAGCGCATAGCAATTGCGAGAGCCCTGGTGCTACAACCGGACCTGATTATCCTGGATGAACCCACCTCAGCGCTTGATCGCACGGTTCAGAAGCAGGTGATTGAACTGCTCTGCCAATTGCAGGTCCGCTACGGTCTGAGCTATGTTTTCATCAGTCATGATCTGGCGGTGGTGCGGGCACTGAGCCACAAACTGCTGGTACTCAAAGACGGCAAGGTTGTCGAGCAGGGCCCGGCGGAGGCTGTTTTTTCCCGCCCGGAATCGGCTTACACCCGCGCCCTGCTGGACGCAGCCCTGTTCTATCAGCACCCTGACGCCCCGGCCGGCGGTGAGGCTACGACCAATTGAGTGTTACCCGCCTGGCAGGTTAGCGGGATAATAGGCGCAAATCAGGATTACAAGGGAGAACCACCATGGGATTACTCAGCGGTAAACGGGCACTGATCGTCGGTCTGGCCAGTAAATTATCCATTGCGGCCGGTATTGCAGAGGCATTCCATCGCGAAGGCGCCGAGCTCGCCTTCACCTATCAGAATGAAAAACTCAAATCCCGGGTTGAAGGGTTTGCCGAAGGCTGGGGCAGCTCACTGACCTTCCCCTGCGATGTGGCTGACGACGCTGAAATTGAAGCTGTGTTTACCGAACTGGGCAAGCACTGGGATGGTATCGACATTATCATCCACTCGGTCGGCTTTGCCCCCGCTCATGAGCTCAATGGCAACTATGTGGACGTAACCACCCGTGAAGGCTTCCGTGTTGCCCATGAAATCAGTTCCTACAGCTTTGTAGCCCTGGCCAAGGCGGGCCGTCACATGCTGCGCGAGAACGGCTCACTGCTGACGCTGACCTATCTGGGCTCGGAAAAGGTCCTGCAGAACTACAACGTCATGGGTCTGGCCAAGGCCTCTCTGGAAGCCAACGTGCGCTATATGGCCGCAAGTCTGGGTGAAGATGGCATCCGGGTGAACGGCATCTCCGCCGGCCCGAGCAAGACTCTGGCGGCGTCCGGCATCAAGAGTTTCCGCAAAATGCTGGCCGAAAATGCCAAGCGAGCGCCGATCCGCCGTAACGTAACCATTGACGAGGTGGGCAACAGCGCCGCGTTCCTGTGCTCTGACATGGCCAGCGGCATTACCGGTGAGATCCTGTTCGTAGACGGTGGCTTCAACATCACCGGCATGGCCAACCAGGAAGAATAGCGCCAGACCGGCCAGCGCTCATCCGGACCTCCAGCGTTCTTCTCCCCAA
>JASBRL010000043.1 GCA_030149475.1 Marinobacter sp. | reverse complement strand
TTATCTCTCTTTGGTGCGGAGTTCCGGGAAGCTCACTTCCTCCCCGACAACTCCTGGCGATCTCGGGGCGTAGCGCAGCCTGGTAGCGCATCTGCATGGGGTGCAGAGGGTCGCAGGTTCAAATCCTGCCGTCCCGACCATTTCAAAACATTAGAATCAGTCACTTATCGGTGGCTGATTTTTTTGTGTCCCACTTTTGTCCCAATTTGTCCAATTCGCGCTGGCCGACATCGCCATGAATCAACTTGGCTCCGCAGTCTTCCACTCGATCACTGAATGCTCCAACTGCTCCAGACGCTTCTGATGAAACCGGGATAGTTGAAGGCGGCGGCTGGAAAGGCCCGTTAGCCCGTCCAATCTCGCGAAAATCACCCCGCTCACGTCAAACACTGCTCGTCCAACTCAGTCCAGTCCCTTCTGGACAGAAAATTATCATCTGGCTGAAATAATAAGTTCATACGAAACCTTGATCATTGCTAATGAAATAGAAACTGATCAATGGGTTGATCGAGCGAAATGCAGCCATCCAATCGACAGAACATTATTGCCCGGCGTCTCCGGGAAGAGCGCGGCGCTTTGTCCGGCGCCGTTGTCACAGGTCTGTTCAACGTATCCGTACAGACCACCCGCAAAGATCTTGATGCTCTGAGCGACGCCGGGCCGGTCGAGCAGCCGCAAGGACGCATCACCTGGCCGGCGCAGGTGCGCAACCTGTCGTGCAACATGGCCAAGGTCATCAATCTGCAAGCCAGGCAGGCGGTTGCCCGGCAGGTCGCCGCCAGGATCCCGGAGTCGCAATCATGAGCTTTCTTTCTGTTCAGGCATTGTCCAGGCATTGGGCAGACACCCGGGCGGTCAGTGAGATCAGTTTTGAGATCGGGGAAGGGGAGTTTGTTGCCCTGCTCGGACCGTCCGGCTGTGGCAAGTCAACAACCCTGAAGATGGTTGCCGGGCTGGAAACCCCCACCGGCGGCCGGATACTGCTGAACGGCGAGGACATCACAGGACGTGCGCCAGGTCAGCGGCAGTTGTCGATGGTGTTTCAGTCCTACGCCCTGTTTCCTCATCTCAATGTCAAGGAGAATGTTCTGTTTGGCCTTAAGGCGCGCAAGGTTCCGGCCGCCGAACAGAGCTTGCGTCTGGCCCGGGCCATCGAGTTGGTCGGTCTCGGTGACCAGATCCACAAGAAGCCGTCACAGCTCTCGGGCGGACAATGCCAGCGGGTCGCGCTGGCCCGCGCCATTGTTTCCCGGGCGCCTTTGTGTTTGATGGATGAGCCACTCTCCAACCTGGATGCCAAGCTTCGCAATGAGATGCGCAGTGAAATACGCGCGCTGCAGAGGCAACTGGGTCTGACCGTGCTGTACGTTACGCATGATCAGGTTGAGGCCATGAGCATGGCGGACCGTATCATCCTTCTCAACCAGGGGCGCATCGAGCAGATGGGCTCCCCGCGCGAACTCTATCACGAACCGGCGAGTCTTTTCGTCGCCCGTTTTATCGGCCATCCGCCGATGAATCTGTTACCGCTGAGCGATCACTATCTGGGTATCCGCCCGGAGGACATCCGGCTGGCAGACGGTCCGGACAGCATCGCCAATGCTACTGTCACCTATTGTGATTACCAGGGAGCAGACACTCTGATTACCACCGAGTTTCAGGGCGCCAATATGACATTTTCCCTGCAGGGGCATCATCAGCTACCTGTAGGTCGACGTCTGGCCATCGACTGGGACAGTCACCATGAGCACCACTTTTCATCACAGACCGGGTTGCGCTTGCGCAGCCTCATACAACAGAAGGAAAGCTCCCATGTTGAAATCAGGTAAGACGTCAATTATCGCCGCTTTGCTGGCGACCCTGCTGAGCGGGGCCGTCCAGGCCAGGACTAACCTGACCATGTATTACCCTGTCGCCGTTGGTGGCCCGCTAACCAGCGTTGTAGACAGTATGGTCAGCGACTTTGAAAAACAGAATCCGGATATTGACGTCAACGCCATTTATGCGGGCAATTACAACGACGCCCGAGTCAAGGCCCTGGCGGCTCTTGAAAGCGGCGCCCCTGCCCAGTTGGCTGTAATGTTCTCGATTGATGTGCACGAGTTGATGGATCTGGGTGCGATTGTTCCTTTTGATCAGATGGCCCAAACGCCGGCGGACAAAGTCTGGCTTAAGAGCTTTTATCCAGCGCTGATGAAAAATGGTCAAGTGGACGGCAAAACCTGGGGTATTCCCTTCCAGCGTTCGACCATCGTGATGTATTACAATAAGGATCTGTTTCGGGCCGCCGGTCTGGACCCTGATCACCCGCCCGCTGACTGGAAGGAACTGGTCAGCATGGGCAAGAAACTGACTCATCGTGATGCCACTGGCAATGCTTCACAATGGGGTCTGATGATCCCGTCGACCGGGTATCCCTACTGGATGTTCCAGGCCCTGGCCAAACAAAACGGTCAGGTGTTGATGAATCAGGCGGGCACCGAGACCTATTTTGACAAACCTTCCGTCGTCGAGGCGCTGTCGTTCTGGAAATCCATGGGCTCGGAATATCACATCATGCCCGAAGGGACTATCCAGTGGGGGACGCTGCGTAAGAACTTCCTGGATCAGAAAACCGCCATCATGTGGCACTCCACCGGCAATCTGACAGCCGTGAAGAAGGAAGCCAATTTCGATTTTGGCGTTGCCATGCTGCCGGCTAAAAAGGCGTTAGGGTCACCCACCGGCGGCGGCAATTTCTACATTTTCAAACAGTCGACGCCGGAGCAGCGTGAAGCCGCTTTCAGGCTGGTCAAATTCATGACTTCACCGGAAGAAGCCGCCAAATGGAGCATTGCCACAGGTTACATGGGTGCGAGCCCGGCCGCCTACCAGACTTCGTCGCTGCAAGACTATGTGAAGGACTTCCCACCAGCCGCCGTGGCCCGCGACCAACTCAAGTACGCGACCGCCGAATTGTCCACCCACCAGGCTGGCCGCGTCCGGAAGCTGCTGGACGATGCCATCCAGGCGGCACTGAGCGGTCAGGAGTCGCCCGAGGCCGCTCTGACTTCGGCGCAAAAGCGGGCCAGCCGCATCCTGCGACGCTATCAGCGCTAGACATTGTTGAGAAGGCGGGCCCCGATTGCGGCGTCCGCCAACCTTTCCCCGCTCCTGGCTACCCAAGATAACGACCATGATCCGTCATCAACAGATCTATGCCTGGCTCCTGCTATTGCCGGCCCTGGCACTATTGACCGCATTCACCTATGTGCCCACGATCACCACCATCTGGGACAGTTTCACCGGCACGGGCATGCAGGCGCATACCGGTTTCACGTTGGACAACTATCGCTTTCTGGTGGAGGACGACGTCTTCTGGCAGGTATTGGGTAACAATCTTGAATATGCGGCGGTTACGGTTCCGGTGTCCGTGGCCCTGGCGATGGCGATGGCCCTCTGGGTCAACGGGAAAGTTCGCGGCCAGAGTGCACTGCGCCTCGCCTATTTTACCCCGACGATTCTTCCGATGATCTCGGTTGCCAATATCTGGTTGTTTTTTTACACGCCGGAAATTGGTCTGTTCAACACTCTGCTGGGCTGGTTTGGGCTCAAGGGACTTAACTGGCTCGGGGATCCGGACCTCAGTCTCTATAGTCTGATGCTGATGGCAGTCTGGAAAGAGGCGGGTTTCTTCATGATCTTCTACCTGGCGGCTTTGCAGGGCATCAGCCCGGATCTCTATCAAGCGGCGGAACTGGAGGGCGCAAGCCGCTGGAACCGGTTTCGTCGGGTTACCTTTCCGTTGTTGATGCCCACCACGTTGTTTGTACTGATCAATGCATTTCTGAATGCCTTCAAACTGGTGGACCACCTGTTTATTCTCACCAAGGGCGGGCCCAACAACGCCAGCAATCTGCTTCTCTATTACATCTACGAGAACGCTTTCAGCTTCTTCGACACCGCTTATGCGGCAGCACTGACTGTGGTACTGCTGGTCATTCTGGTGGTATTGGCCGTTATCCAGTTCGGCGTCATCGAACGCCGTGTACACTATCGTTGAGGTCTGTCATGCTGAAGTCTGCATTGTCACCACTGACCCGGGGCTTTTCCAGTTCGGTCGCCTGGGCGCTGGGCCTGTTCTGGATTTTTCCGCTGATCTACGCTTTATGGGCGGCTTTCCACCCGACAGCCTACGCTACCCATTTTTCGCTGACGGCCCCGCTAACGCTGGATAATTTTGTCGCCGCCTGGCATCAGGCGCCATTTCTGCGTTATATGCTCAATACGGTCGCCATCGCGCTGCTGATTCTGGCATTCCAGCTCGTGCTCTGCACTCTGGCTGGCTATGCTCTGGCCCGCCTGTCGTTTTGGGGGCGGGAGCTGATTTTCGGGCTGATCCTGATGCAGTTGATGGTGGTGCCGGAGATTCTTATCGTCGAGAACTACCAGACAGTGGCGAGCCTTCATGCAGTGGATACCTACATTGGTGTGGGCCTGCCTTACTTTGCCAGCGCCTTTGGCATTTTTTTGTTGCGCCAGACGTTCAAGACCATTCCACAGGAACTGGAGGATGCGGCCCGGGTGGAGGGCTGCTCGCTGTTGCAGATCATCCTCAGGGTCTACGTGCCTTTGGCCCGCCCCACCTACCTGGCCTTTGCACTGGTCTCAATCAGTTATCACTGGAATAATTTCCTTTGGCCTCTGGTGGTGACCAATACCGAGAGCAGTCGCCCACTGACGGTCGGCATGGCGATCTTTGGCGCGCCTGAATCCGGTGTCGACTGGTCGGTCATATCAGCCGGCACACTGATTTCCGTGGCGCCGCTGTTGATTGCCTTTCTGATGTTTCAACGCCAGTTTACCCAATCCTTCATTCGCGCCGGTGTAAAATAACGGCCCGTAAAGGAAGCGCTGATCAATTCCCGACTCTGCCAAGGAACCCCATTTAATGACAGACCGTTGCAGCCCCTTGCCCGCCCGTTTTGACGCTCTGGTGAAGGTTATTTTTACCGACGTGGATGACACGCTCACGTGGGAGGGCCGGCTTCCCGCCGCCACATTCAGTGCCATGGAGAGGCTACGTGATGCCGGTATCCGGGTGATCCCGGTTACGGGGGCCAGCGCCGGCTGGTGTGATTGTATGGTACGCACCTGGCCAGTTGATACCGTGATCGGGGAGAACGGCAGTTTTTGGATGCAGCATGATGGGACGGGCCATGTCATCCGCCATTTCCGCGAAATGGAAAACGACCGGGAGCGGAACGTCCGGTATCTGAGGACCCTTGGGGTGGGGTTGCAGCGGCGTTTTCCCGATATTGGCCTCGCACAGGATCAGCCATTCCGACTGACGGATGTCGCGTTTGATATTGCGCAGCAGGCTCAGGTAGACCGGTCTGTCGCTGAAGAAGCGACGCAGTGGCTGATTGGGCAGGGCGTTTCAGCGCGGCTCAGCTCCATTCATATCAATGCCTGGATTGGCAGCTACGACAAGGCCGACACGGCGAAAGTCTGGCTTAGCCGGAATCTGCCCCATCTGGATCTGACGGAATGCGCTTTTATCGGAGACTCACCCAATGATGAAGCCATGTTCGAACACTTCCCGGTGTCAGTGGGTGTCTCCAATATTCGCCGGTTTCTCAGTGGTATGCAGTATCAGCCACGGTATATTTCCCGGAGCAACGGAGGCTACGGGTTTGTGGAGTTGGCCGAAAGTGTGCTTTAGCCCGGGCTACCCGTGCTTTTGTCACGATAGCCCGGGCGAACGATACGTGCCTGGCGCCCGGTGTCGGTGAAATTTAATTCAAGTGGCTGCGGGGCCAGCCGATAGCCGCTCTATGGAGTTCAGAGGCAGTTCACATAAGCTCAGTATCCATTGGCTGTGTTTACTGATTCCTCCCCCTTGGTATTGACCTGAGTCAGGCTCGAAACGGTGTGGCCAGGTCGACAGTTCCACGACTCATTGATCTGAGGAAATCATGCCTATATCGATTCGTAATCGACTGCTTGTTCTTGCGCTTGTACCCGTGATTGGTCTTGCTCTTGCGCTCTTTTTTGCCGTGAAGCTACAGACCCAGGAGCTGGTTAAAAATGAAATGAGCAGCGTAGAGGTCAGCGTCACCAAGATGAAGCGCGCAGAGCTCAAGGATTTGATGGATATGGCTTATTCTTCGATCAAGCACATCTACGAAAACGGTGGATCGCTGGAGGATGCGCTGCCCATTCTGCGCAATCTGAAATTCGGGAAAAGTGGCTACCTGTTCGGCTACACCGATTCCGGGAAGAGGGTATTGCTGGGCCAGTCAGACAAGGGCATCGGCGAGACGTTCCGGGATCTCAAGGACAAACGCGGGAACTATCTGGTGCAGGGTCTGCTCAACGCGGCCAAAAGTGGCGACGGCTATTATACTTACTGGTTCCCCAGGCCCGGGGAAACCGAGCCGGCACCAAAGGAATCATATTCTATTTACCTGGATCGTTGGGGTGTCATGCTGGGAACCGGGTTCTACCTGGATGATGTGGCCAGCGTGTTGACGGAAATATCGAATGCCGGGCAACAGACGCTGAAAAGCAGTAATACCACTTTTGCTCTCGTTGCATTGGCGGGGGTACTGCTGGCGGGGATCGTGGGTTTCGTAATCAGCCTCACCATCAGTCGGCCGATCGCTCGTATTTCCGATTCGGTCAAAGCGCTTTCTGCCGGTGACGCCGATCTCACAGCCAGAGTGGATATCAATGACCGTTACGAACTGGGTCAACTGGCGGATTACATTAATGCTTTCATTGAGTCACTGGCCAACCTGGTCCGTGATGTCAAGAAGAACTCGGAACTGACCCACCAGAATGCCGGCACCATCAATCGTCACACTATTGACCTGTCAACACTGGTCAATGACCAGGATGCGGAGACCGACCAGGTCGCCACGGCGGTGACTGAAATGACATCCGCAGCGAGTGAAATTTCCTCCAGCGCCGCCAGCGCCGCGAGTTCGGCGGCGGATGCAACTCAGGAGACCAAGCATTCCAAGGACATTATCTCCAATGCAGCAGCGGAGATGAATGCCCTGAATAATGACATTGGCGCTGCGGCTTACGAAGTGGAGGAGTTGGGCAAAGGTGTTGAGTCGATCAATACCGTCATCCAGGTCATTAACGCCATTGCCGATCAGACCAACCTGCTGGCGCTCAATGCGGCCATTGAGGCAGCGCGCGCTGGTGACCATGGGCGCGGTTTCTCCGTCGTTGCGGAAGAGGTCCGGAATCTGGCCCAGAAAACGCAAAGCAGCACCGAAGAAATCGCCCATACGATAGCTGAGCTGACTCAGAAGGCAAGTGCGGCCGTGCAGTCCATTCGCACCTCGACAGATCGCAGCGGCAAAGCGCTGACCGCAAACACAGAAGCAGTTGAAGCCATTGAACGGGTGGTTGCGGCGATTGGCCAGATAAACCAGATGAATGAGCAGGTGGCCTCGGCTTCCGAAGAGCAGGCCAGCGTGTGTGAAGACATTACACAACGGCTGGTAACGATCTCCGATAAATCAAAGGAAGCGAGCGAAAAGGGGCGGGAGAGTAATGTGTCTTCTGAAACGTTGCTGGCGAATGCCGAAGACCTCGCCAGGCTTGTGGAGCGATTCAAAACCCGTTGAGCTTGAAAAAGGCTGGCAGTGCAAGCTACCGGCCTTTTTGGTACTCTGGCTACACGTTTGCCATTCAGTCAGCGCCTGTCGGTCAGGCTTTGCCCAGGTAGGCTTCCTGAACCTCAGGCGATGCCATCAGGGCTTTGGCGGTATCGGCGTGGACAATCTTGCCAACTTCGAGAACGTAGCCCCTGTCTGCGAGCTTGAGCGCCATCCTCGCGTTCTGCTCGACCACCAGAATCGTCACGCCGGATTGCCGGATATCGGCCAGCGCACTGAAGATGTTTTTCACGATGATCGGAGCCAGGCCGAGACTTGGCTCGTCCAGCAGTAAAAGGCGTGGTTTGGCCATCAGCGCCCGGCCAATGGCCAGCATCTGCTGCTCGCCGCCGGAGAGTGTTCCGGAGAGTTGCAAGCGGCGCTCCAGTAGCCTCGGAAACAACTCGTACACCTGCTGACGGGTTTCCAGCGCTTCTGATTTGGGCCGGGTATAGGCGCCCAGCATCAGATTTTCCTCAACGGTGAGAGTGCCAAAGACCCGACGTCCTTCCGGTGACTGGGCAATGCCCAACTCAACGATAGAGTCGGCCCGGGTCTGG
>JASBRL010000031.1 GCA_030149475.1 Marinobacter sp. | reverse complement strand
CCGATGGTATTCAGGGCGCCAATAACGGCCCCCACCTTGATCAGAATGGTCATTTCGACGATTGGCAAAATGACGAAAAGCAGAAAAAACACGCCCATGGTCAAGGCCCTTGTCCGGATTAGGTATGCGTCTGGCTGCTCTTGGGGTTATCGTCTGATTGTCGATACACTCGTCGCGCCTGACTGCCGGCCGCCTTGAGCAGTTGGCGATGGTAAACCGATACCGCACTGACGTTGCCCTTTCGCACCCGGCTTACCATCTTCAGTTAGGGCAGATCATGAAACTTCAAGATTCCGCCATCGCAATTACTCCTCTCTTCAAGGGTTCCAGCGATACTGGCTCATGGATACTCGGCCGTTGACGACCGCCACCCCCTCTTCTTCCAGCAACACAGATTGTCGAAGATACCCGGACGAGCACTCGGGAAAAGCGATTTGTCCGTTGGCTCTGAGGACACGATACCAGGGTACGGCATGGCCTGCCGGCAACGTCCCTAACGCCCGACCAACAAACCGTGCCTGCCTGCCCAGGCCCGCCATGCTGGCGATCTGGCCATAGCTGGCCACCTTTCCGGGTGGAATAGCAGCAACGACCTGCCAGATTTTCTGCTCCCTGGTCGGCTCGTTCATGGGTCGACAGGCGCAGCGGATTTCGCCGGAGCGAGTTCATCCAGCCGTCGGCCGTGGCGCATCAGAAACAGGACAAGCAGGACCGCCGGGACGCCCATGATGGCGGAGACGGTGAAAAACCAGGCGTAACCGAAATCGGCGACGATGATGCCGGAGAAACCGCCCAGGAATTTGCCGGGCAAGGTCATCAGTGAGCTGAACAGGGCGTACTGTGTGGCCGTGAAAGACGCGCTGGTCATGCCCGATAGCCAGGCAATCAGTGCGACATTGGCGATGCCGCCGCTGAGGTTATCGGCACTGACCACGACTGCAAGGGTGTAAATATCAGGCGGGTACTGGGCCAGCAATACGAACAGCAGGTTTGTCGCAGCCGTCATGATTGCCCCCGCCAGCAGGATTTTTCGCACCCCATAGCGCATCACAAGAACTCCGCCGACCAGCGCGCCAGTCATGGTCATGAAAAAGCCGAATATTTTGGTAACGTATCCTATTTCTTCTTTACTGAACCCCATGAAACTCAAATAGAAAGGATTTGCCATCACGCCCATGGCAATATCGGCGATACGATAAACCGCCACCAGCACCAGAATAGCCACCGCCAGCTCCTGGTATCGACGAAAGAAATCCACAAAGGGACCTGCCACAGCCGCATAAAACCACCCCGTCAGGCGGGCCAGTCGTGGCGAAAGGTGACTACGCCGGGCGGCCTCTCGCTCGACTTTATGAGCAATGTCGGCTGCTGCCGCGAAATGATTCACCTGTGGCTCTTTGATGATAACCACTGTCGCAATGCCGATTCCGACCAGCCCGGCCATGATGGTATAGACCGCTTCCCATGACCAGTAAGCGGAGAGGACAAGAGCACCCCCACCTGCCACCAGCAAGGCGAACCGATACCCGAATATATAGGTCGCCGCAAGCGCCGCCTGCAGCCGTTCCTCGGCGATCTCGATTCGGTAGGCATCAATGCTGATGTCCTGGGTTGCGGAGGCGAACGCCACCAACAGGCCACACCAGGCCATCAACTCGGGATTTACCGTTGCATCCACTTGAGCCATCAGATACAGGCCAGCGGCAATACCCGCCTGAGCCAACAGAATCCAGCTTCTTCGCTTACCCAGAAGTCGCCCCAGAATCGGCAGCGTCAGCCGGTCTACCACCGGGGCCCAGAACACCTTGATGGAATAGGTAATTCCCAGCCAACTGAAAAATCCGATGGTCGCAATGTCCACGCCCACGTCCGCCAGTCGCGCATTCAGTGTTGAAAACACCAGCAGGAACGGAAGTCCGGCGGAGAATCCGAGAAACAGCAGCGCAATGACCTGCCAGCGGGTGTAGGTATACAGCGTTTCCCGGATCAGGGTAAGACGGCTAGGGGTTTGGATAGGTCTGGCTCCCGTTCAGTCGCGGAAATTGTTGAACTGCAGGGGCAGATCAAGATCCGATTCACGAAGCAAGGCAATCGCTTCCTGAAGATCGTCCCGCTTTTTCCCGGTTACGCGAACCTTGTCACCCTGAATACTCGACTGAACCTTTAATTTGGCATCCTTGATCAGTTTAACCATCTTTTTGGCCATATCGGTTTCGATGCCCTGACGTAACACCAGATGCTGCCTGACCAGTTTACCGGCCTTACTCTCTCCGTCTTCGGAAAGCGCACGGGCGTCAATATTGCGTTTTGCAAACGCCATACGCAGCATATCCATCAGTTGCTCGAGCTGGAATTCCTGCTCGGCTGCGATAGTGATGCCCTTGTCATCCAACTCAAAAGAGGCATCAACATTCTTGAAATCCCAGCGGTTCCCCAGATCACGGCGAGCCTGGTCAACCGCATTGGTCACTTCATGCATATCGATTTCCGAAACAATATCGAAAGACGGCATAGCAAACTCCCAAGAATTGCGGACACCATCACGTCGATGTCATTACAGCGCATCGCAAATAGCGAACGGGTTCCACATGTTTTACATTTAAGACCGGCACCAGTTGCCTGACACGTTATAATGACGCTCGCATGGAAACCGGTGCCGGTCAGTTTACGGGCTTACCAGAGGTGCCAAAGCCTACCAGGACAACACCGGCCCCGCATCTGACAATAAAAGGGTGAGACGTCAATAACAATGCCAAACCTAGATCTTCCGATTCTCGTCGTGGACGACGCCAAATTCAGCAGCACAGTTGTCAGTCGTACACTGCGCAATGCCGGATACCGCGATGTACGGGTTGCCAACAATGCACCCGCTGCACTCACCCTGACGGAACAGCGACCGGTCAGCGTGCTGATCGCGGACTGGCTGATGCCCGAGATGGACGGATTGCAGTTGACGGACCGCGTTCGGCAGCAGGACGAACAGGCCAATCACTACACTTACGTCATTCTGCTAACGGCGCGGGAAAGTGTCGAGGCCCTGTCGGAAGCCTTCGATCGCGGTGTGGACGACTTCATTTACAAGTCAGACATGAGCAAGCAACTGATTTCCCGTGTATTTGCGGCTGATCGGATGGCCGATCGGCAAAACACTCTGCTGACAGCAAATTCACTGCTGGTCGAAAACAATCGGGAGCTTGAAGCCAGCGCCATTATCGACCTGGAAACGGGACTCGGCAACAACCATTATGCCCGGGAACGGCTCGCCAAAAGCCTGCGCCAGGCCGAGGCACGTGGCGGGGCGTCGGCGTATGTACTGATCGGTATTCGCAACTGGCAGGCGCTCAAGCGCCAGCACAGCGCCGCCACCATGAGCGAACTGGCCGTCGGCGTCGGGCGTCGCCTGAGCCATCTTATTCGTCCGATGGACGCGTTGTGCCGGGTCGGCGACAACCAATACGCCATCGTGGCCCACTTTACCCACGGCGATCACTGCACAACCGCTGCTTTTCGCCGGCTTTTTGATGGCATCAACCATAAAGCATTCAAAACAACGGCCGGCTATATTTCGGTTGAAGCCGGGATGGCGCTTTGCAAAGCCGATGTACAACATGGCACTCCAGGCGTCCAGGAAGTGGAACGCACTGCGGTCCAGGGGCTGGTCGACGCCTATGAAACCCGACGCTTCACGGAAGTCAGCCCGAGCATCTCCGCCGGAGAGCTTTCTATCTGACAGACCCGTCTGCCGTGAGCTCAACAATCGGTAACAGTGCGACACAGATCACGAACAGACTTTTCCAGTTTGCCATTTTATTATTCAATTGTGGATTCAAGCAGTATCCCCCATGACGGAGGAGTCAGGCAGTCCCTCCGTCGCCAAATGGGCCCGTTTCCACCGGATTAACGAATTTTTCAGGCACTTTCGTTCTTTCCTTGGTATTTCTTCCGGCCAGCGTCTCGCTGGCCTTTTTATTGGCTCATCGCAAATTAGCATGAGCAATCTGTTACCGAATAATCAGTGATATCAAACTCCAGCCCCCTCTCCCCGGCCCTCTCCCACCAGGGGAGAGGGGGAAGCAGGGGGGAGCGGTTGACTCCCGGTCCTGCGAAAGGCACCTGCCGGCGCCACCCCCTCTCCCCGGCCCTCTCCCGCGCTGGGGAGAGGGGGTCATCCGGTTTGACCCTGGCCTACGTTACGGAGAGAGAGCACAGGTCTGTGCAATGCCCGCATGGCTACGGGGCCTGACTCCGCCATCTCGTCGTTGCCTGTGTAGCCCCTCGCCCCTCGCGGGAGAGGGGTTGGGGAGAGGGGGAAGCGGCTGACTCCTGGTCCTGCGAAAGGCACCTGCCGGCGCCACCCCCTCTCCCCGGCCCTCTCCCGTGTTGGGGAGAGAGGGTTGCCTGATCGGACCCTTGGCTTACGTTGGGGAGAGGGGGTCATCTGGTCGGATCCTGGCCTACGTTCGGGTGAGGAGGTTATCTGGCCCCACCTGCGTAGGGGGAGGGACGGGCGGCTCAGGCCCAGTAAGGCGCGCGGAGCTCACGTTTGAGCACTTTTCCGATGGTGCTGCGCGGCAGTTCGTCGCGGAACTCGATGCCGGACAGGCGTTGGGTCTTGCCCAGGCGCTGGTTGGCCCAGTCGGTGATTTCGGCGGCGCTGACGGGGTTGCCGGGGCGAGTAACCACCAGGCCCAGCGGC
>JASBRL010000019.1 GCA_030149475.1 Marinobacter sp. | reverse complement strand
TATGGCTTCGCCGTGCTGGCCAACGACAACAACTACGCCGGGAAATTGGCTCTGATCCGGAACGGCTTCAGCGCCTGGAGCTGGATATCGGTTTGCCGCCCGGTACCCTAAGGCGGGAAATGGCCAAGCCCTTTTGGATCGCCTGATTCCAGGTCATTCGAGGCATGCATCCGGCAGGCTTTAAAAAAGCTCGACCACTGATACATTTTTACAACACCCTCTTACATAAATCGGGCGTATGGTCCGGGTTTCGGTGCGTATAAAATACAGTTATTAACCGGCTGAATTTTCGCCCCGAATTCCCCGACCCCCCGGACGCGCGCCTGTGACGTTTGAATTACACCTGCCCACGCTGTTGGCGCTGACGATCGCAACCAACCTGCTGCTGGCCGGCTTCATGTGGACACTGTACCGGCTCCGGCGACAGACCTGTTTTGTCTATTGGGGACTGTCCTGCCTGCTTTTTGCCGTCGGCTGCGCGCTGGCCGGCGCCGGCTCGGTGATCGATACTCCCATACTGACAGTGGTAGCGGCCTATGGTCTGCTTGCAGCGGCCCCTCTGCTGGCTGTCATCGGCCTGCTATCCTTTATGGGGCTGGCCTGGCACCAGCGCGGCATGCTTGCGTTAGTGACCGGGTTTGCGGGCTATCTTCTGCTGCTGGCGCCGCTGCAGGAGAACCCGTTCGCACCGCGCATGCTCACCGCCCTTTACACTGCCATGGTGTTTGCCCGCGCCTGTCATCTCGTAGGCCAACTGACCCTGAAGGATTACCTGCCTGTCCGGGCACTGCGCACTTTGTTTGCCGGCCATGGCGGGCTGATGCTGATTCAGGCTGCTGTCCTGAGCTGGTACTGGTCCAACAACACGTCCGTCCATGGTAACGGGCTACTGGAGGCCCTGCTCGTCAGCCATATTTTGCTGACCATCAGTACGGCGCTGACCTTTCCGCTGCTGGCGTTTGTTCAGTCAGAGAATCATCTGAGACGTCTGGCGGATATCGATGACCTGACCCAGGCCCTGAACCGGCGGGTCTTTTTCGAGCGGGTCAGCACAGCGTTTACCAGTACCCGTCAACGCAATGCGTCATTTTCAATGCTGATGATCGACCTGGATCACTTCAAACAAATCAACGACAAGCTCGGACATGCAACCGGTGACCAGGCATTGCAGTTTATTGGCAGGCTGCTGAAAAAAGAACTTCGCAAACGGGACATCGTCGGCAGAATCGGAGGCGAGGAGTTCGCCGTGGCTCTGCCGGATACCTCGAATGCCGAAGCCCGGGTCATTGCCAGTCGGCTCTGTGAATGTATCGCCGAACAGGGACAACGGATTGGTGGCAAAGTGCTCGGGCTGACGGCCAGTATCGGGGGGGCCCACGCCAGAGCCAGCCACACCGACTTCACCAGCGTGATGATGGAAGCGGACACCGCGTTGTACACCGCCAAAGCGACCGGCCGCAATACCGTCTACTTTCAGCCGCTACCGACCGATGAGGCCACGATTCTGCACCTGTCCGACCACCGCCGGGGGCAGCAGCATGTCCGCCAGCACGACAAGGTGCCGCCCGGTTCCTGATCACCGCAGAATCGCCAGCCCGGACGCTCCGGCAAGCTGTTCGTTCAGTAGCCGTTCAGCCGGGCGTAACGGTCCGCATGATAGGCGTAATCGCCAAAAAGCTGTTGCAGCGGTCGGGCCCGTTTCATGAACAGTCCAATGTCATACTCATCGGTCATGCCCACCCCACCGTGCATCTGCACCCCTTCGTTGGTGGCCAGTTGGGCGATTTCGCAGGCTTTCGCCTTGGCCAGACTGACCATGGCGGAGGTATTGTCGGCCTGCTCGTCCAGGCTGCGTAGCGCCTTGAGCACCACTGACTTGAGCAACTCCAGCTCACTGAACAGGTGCGCTGCCCGGTGCTGAAGCGCCTGGAACGACGCCACCGTCACACCAAACTGCTTGCGGTCGCGGATGTAATTCATGGTCTGCTCGAACGACTCCTCGGCAATGCCCAGCAGCTCGGCCGCCAGATGGGCGTTACCGATGTCCAGCAATGAGGTGAGCACCGAATACCCCTGATCGACGGCTCCCAGCACCGCAGAGGCCGGCACCCGGACCCCGCTGAGCCGGACCACGGCAGCGTTGTGACTATCCACCATGATGGTGCGCTCAACCTCGACGCCGCTGGCCTTTGCATCCACCAGGAACAGGGTGATGCCAGCCTCATCGTCAGCCTCACCGGCGGTCCGGGCTGAGACAATCAGGGTGTTCGCCACGTGGCCGTCGACCACAAAGGTCTTCTGTCCGTCCAGCACGTAACCATCACCGTCGGGGCTGGCGGTCGTGCTGACCCGGTTCGGCGCATGCCGGCCCTGCTCGTCGATGGCCAGCGCAGTCAGCAACTGACCGGCGGCAATGGCCTCAAGCTGCTTCTTCTGATCGTCGTTACCTGCCAGTAGTAAGGCAGAGACGCCCAGGATACCGCTGGCAAACAGCGGCGCGGCGGTCAGGTTACGGCCGGCCTGCTCGGAGATTTGCCCCATCCCTACATGCCCGAATTCCGAGCCGCCAAACGCTTCCGGAATGAGGGTTCCGGCAAGCCCCATCTCGACCATCTGCTGCCACAAGGATGAGGAGAAACCGGTTGCGTCACGGTTGTCCCGCAGTTCGCGCAGCTGGCTGACCGAGCCGCTGTCCTTGAGGAAACCGGCGGCGGAATCCTTGAGCATCTGCTGTTCTTCATTCAGTACCAGACGTTGCATGGTTCTATAGCCTCTTTGCCATTGGTCCGCCGGTCTTAACCCAGGCCCAGAATGTTCTTGGCGATCACGTTCAGTTGAATCTCCGACGTGCCACCCTCGATGGAATTGCCCTTGGAGCGCAACCACTGCCGTGGCAACGCGCCCTCCTGCCAGGCTTCGCCTTCCCAGACCATGGCCTCGCTGCCATAGATGCCCAGCAGCAACTCCTGGCGTCGCTTGTTGAGTTCGGTGCCGTAGTATTTCAGCATCGCCGAGGCATGACCCACGCCCTGGCCGGACCTGGCCTCGTCGGTGACCCGCTCGACGGTGACTTCAAACGCCTTGGCATCCAGATCCCAGCGGGCAATATCGGCGCGCATAAAGCTGTCCGCCAACTGACCTTCCGACAGACCCAACTGATCCACCGCTTGCCGGGGCAGGGTTTTCTGACCCGCGGCCGTGCGACCGAAACCGCCAATCATCTCCCGTTCATGGGTCAACAGATACTTGGCGATGCCCCAGCCTTTGTCGACCTCACCAACCACCTGGTTTTTCTCCACCCGGACATCGTCCAGGAAGGTTTCGCAGAACGGCGAGCTGCCTGAAATCAGCTTGATCGGCCGGGTTGACACCCCCGGGGTGGTCATATCAAACAGCACCAGGCTGATGCCTTCCTGTTTTTTCACATCCGGATTGGTCCGCACCAGCGCAAACATCCAGTCGGCCTTGTCGGCGTAGGACGTCCAGACCTTCTGGCCGTTGACAATGAAATGGTCGCCCTGATCCACCGCGCGGGTCTGCAGACCAGCCAGGTCAGAGCCGGCGCCGGGCTCGCTGTAACCCTGACACCAACGGATCTCGCCACGCACAATGGGCGGCAGATGCTGGCGTTTGAGTTCTTCAGAGCCAAATTTCAGCAGGGCGGGGCCAATCATCCAGACGCCAAAACTGTTCAGCGGCGGACGCGCCTGAATCCGTGCCAGTTCTTCCCGGAGGATTTTGTGCTCCTCCCGGGAGAGGCCGCCGCCACCGTATTCGGCGGGCCAGTCCGGCGCGGTCCAGCCGCGCTCAGCCATCCGCTCCAGCCACAGGCGCTGGTCGTCGCTCTGGAACGTCCAGTTGCGGCCGCCCCAGCACACGTCCTTATCGCTTTTGAACGGCGAACGCATGCTTTGCGGGCAGTTTTGCTCAAGCCAGGCGCGGGTCTCCTGACGAAATGTTTCCAGGTCAGCCATGCTGTCTCCCTCTGTGTTTGCGGGCTCCGTCTTCTATCCGTCGTTTCCGTGACGGCGAGTGTCCCTGGCCGGTCCGTCGAGGAGCCGGGCACTGTAACGTAATCCGATGAGAGGAGAATACCTCGACTCAAATACGAAATGAAAGTCCGCTTGGCGGAATAATCATCCATTTTATTTGAATCGGGGCAGGTACAGTGACCGCCATGTCAGCACGACGGGAGGCCGGGGCGGAGCCGCCTCACCACACTTCAGATACGATCTATTGCGGGTTTGCGGTTTGCTCACGCGACGGGGCAACCTCAGGGGCGTCAAATTCCCGCATGCTGGCGGCAAAGTCGCTGAACCGCTCACCCTGAATCAGTACATGCTTGCGCAGGATAGCTTCAGCGGTATCCGCGTCGCCCGCTTCGATAGCCTGATAAATGGCATTATGCTCCGTCATGGAACTGCGAATCCGGTGGCGTACCTTGAGCTGGAGACGCCGGTAGGGTTTAAGCCGCTGCTTGAGCTGGTTGGCTTCCGCGGCCAGAAAACCATTGTGGCTGGCCGCGTAGATGCTCTGGTGAAAGTCTTCGTTCTCGTAGTAATACTCGTCGGCATCGCCACTCGCGGCGGATGCTTCGCAGCGCCGCAGGGCATCCTGTAGCGCGGCCAGCTCCTCCGGACGAATCCTCCGGGCTGCGAGGCGGCCGCACATACCTTCCAGTTCGGCCATCACCTCAAACATCTCGATCAGTTGTTCAATACCCATTTTGGCGACGAAGGTGCCTTTTTTGGGGGATACCGTCACCAGGCCGCTGGCGGTCAACTGCTGGATGGCTTCACGAATCGGCGTGCGCGATACTTGGAACTGTCGCGCCAGAGCCTCGGTGTCCAGTCGCTCTCCGGGCGCATAGCGGCCATTGATGATGTCATCTTCCAGCGAGTCCTTGAGCCGCTGCGTATTGGAACGCTTCACGCTTATTATTACTCCTGTATTGCTCCGGCGGGAACTTGAATCAGCCCCCCAATCCGGTTTTCCGCGATAGGTAGGATTGACATCAGTATACGCAAAGATTAAACATGTATACATCAGTACAGCTGATGCATACCAAAAAAACAAGATAGATGGAGATGCCGAACATGAAACGTCAAGTAATCTCAGTGGCTCTTGCCGCTGGTCTGACCCTCGCGACCGCTGGGCTGGCCTCGGCTGAAACCGTGTTGCGTGCCTCCCACCAGTTTCCCGGTGGCAAAGGCGATGTGCGGGATGAAATGGTTCAGTTGATGGCCAAGGAAGTCAAAGACGCCAACGTCGACCTGGCCATTCAGGTGTACCCCGGCCAGTCCCTGTTCAAGGCGAAGGAGCAGTGGGGAGCGCTGGTTCGTGGCCGGCTGGATATGACTTCGCTGCCGCTGGATTACGCCAGCGGTCGTCACCCGGAATTTTCCGCAACCCTGATGCCCGGCCTGGTGCGCAACCATGAGCGCGCCCAGCGTCTGAACGACTCCAAGTTCATGGACATGATCAAGAAAGTCATCAACGATGCCGGAGCCCGGGTGTTGGCCGATGCCTGGTTGGCGGGTGGCTTCGTGTCCAACAAGGAATGCATCACCTCGCCTGACACCGTCAAAGGCCAGACTCTCCGTGCAGCCGGTCCGGCCTTCGACGAGATGCTGGCAACGGCCGGCGCCTCCATTGCCTCCATGCCGTCTTCCGAGATCTACACCGCCATGCAGACTGGCGTGCTCGACGGAGCCAACACCTCATCAGGCTCCTTCGTGTCTTACCGGATCTATGAGCAGGCAAAGTGCCTGACCGCTCCGGGCGAGAACGCGCTATGGTTCATGTATGAGCCGATCCTGATCTCCGAGAAGACCTGGGACAAGCTGAACCAGGCCCAGAAAGACGCACTGACCAAGGCCGGTGAAAAAGCCGAAAAATACTTTGCGGGCAAGGCCAAGGAGCTGGATACCAAGCTGGTTGACGTCTACAAGAAGAACGGCGTGAAGGTGGTCAAGATGACTCCGGAGAACTATCAGGCCTGGCTGGATATCGCCAAGAAGAGCTCGTACAAGACCTTCGCTGAAAAAGTGCCGAATGGACAGGCACTGATTGATGCCGCACTGGCCGTCAAGTAAGCACGTCGGCTGACAGCTCATGAGGCGCTCCGGAGCGCCTCATGAGCTGACGCATCCAGACTCACCGCCCCGACCGGGGCAGTGTCTTACCGATCAATGTTGGGGGCATCATGTCTCAAGTTTCCAGCCCGGGGGTGCCCCGGAAGACGGGTCTCATCGGTGGTTTTATCCGGTGCATGGACACCCTGTCCATCGCCATGGCGGTTCTCGCCGGCGCCATTCTGGTGCTGGGTGTACTGACCGTATGTGACATGGTGTTCGAGCGGTATGTTCTGGGCCTGAGCACAACCTGGCAGACAGAACTCACCACCTACTCCATCAGCAGCGCCATGTTGCTCGGCGCACCGTATGTGCTATTCACCGGCGGTCACGTGGCAGTCACGGTGATACCGGATGCCCTGTCCGGGCTGCCCAAAAAAATAATGACGCTGGTGGCTTCCCTGTGTGGTCTGGCGTTCTGCCTGACCCTGACCTACGGATCGTGGCATTATTTTGTCGATGCCTACACCGAGCAGTGGACCACCGGAACCGTGTGGAACCCGCCACTGTGGCCGGCCATTCTACCCATGGCCATCGCCGCCAGCCTGCTGTCCCTTCAATACGTCGCCGAAATTCTGCGCGGAGAAGACTGATCATGGATCCTGTAACTAGCGGAATTCTCGTTCTGGTGGTACTGCTCACGCTGATGGCCATCGGCACTCCTATTGCCTTTGCCCTTGGTGGTGTTTCGGTGGCCGCGCTGGTCATGGACCGTGGCATGGGTGAACTGACCTACTTCGGGGAAACCTTTTTCAACAGCATTGCTTCGTTTGGTTTTGTCGCCATCCCCATGTTCATCCTCATGGGAGCGGCGGTGGCGTCGTCACCCACGGGCCGCGATCTTTATCGCTCGCTTGATCTGTGGATGGGGCGCCTGCCCGGCGGCCTGGCCATTTCCAACATCGCCGCCTGCTCGATTTTCGCAGCCCTGTCCGGGTCCTCGCCGGCAACCGCGGCGGCCATCGGCAAGCTGGGTATTCCGGAGATGCGCAAGCGTGGCTATCCGGACGGCGTTGCCGCCGGCTGTATTGCTGCAGGTGGCACGCTGGGCATACTGATACCGCCCTCTGTCACCATGATCGTCTACGGTATCTCCACCGAAACCTCCATTGGCCGCCTGTTTATTGCTGGCGCCATGCCAGGCCTGATGCTGGCTTTGCTGTTTATGGCCTGGACACTGATCGCCTGCAAACTGGCCGGTGGCTACAGCACCCCCAATCCGGTTGCCGAAGTCGCAGCCCAGGTCAAACAGAACATTGAAGGCAATATGAAGGCGCTGGTGCGGGTACTGCCGTTCCTGGTGGTGGTCATGGGCATCCTGTTTGCCCTGTACGGCGGCGTCGCCACACCCTCCGAAGCTGCCGGCGTGGGCGCTTTCCTGTGTCTGGCACTGGCCATCATCGTCTACCGCATGTGGCAGGCCAGGCCGCTGAAAATCATCATGCGCGACGCATTGCGCGAAAGCGTGATGATCATGCTGATCATCGCCGCCGCCGAGATTTTTGCCTTCGCCCTGTCTTCCCTGTTCATTACCCAGACCGTGGCGGGTGCTATTGCCGACCTGGAAGTGAATCGCTGGGTACTGATGGGCGTGATCAACCTGTTCCTGCTGGTAGCCGGCTTCTTTCTGCCCCCGGTGGCGGTCATTGTGATGACCGCACCGATTCTGTTGCCGATCATCCAGGCGGCCAACTTTGATCCCTACTGGTTTGCGGTGGTCCTCACCATCAACCTCGAAATCGGTCTGATCACGCCGCCAGTAGGACTGAACCTGTTCATCATCAAGGGTATTGCGCCGGACATTTCGGTGCGTGACATCCTCATGGGCAGTCTGCCCTACGCCCTGTGCATGGTTCTGGGCATTGTCCTGTTGTGCTTTTTCCCGAGCATTGTGACCTGGTTGCCGGATGCCGTAATGGGCGCCGGTGGCTGATATCGATTTAAAGATTCACTGACCGAGCGCAACCATGAATATGAGTTTTCTACAGGAACTATTCAGCAATATCACCCAGCGCGAGGCCCTTCGGCGTTACCGGCGGGGCTTACCGGCGGATGTCGATCACAGCCATCTGGTCGAGGCCTGCCAGGCGTTGCTCAAAAGCGACGGTGAAGCCTCCAGCATCACCCTGGCAGGACGCGCACTGGAAATATACCGGCGCCTCGACGACGACCAGAAGAAGCTGTTTTTCGCCCGCCTGGGGTCGGACTTCTCAGCGGAGCCCGAGGCCATCGATAAGGCTTACGAACGGTATCGTACCACCCGAAAAAGCGGCGACCTGGAAACCCTGTTCGAGGCCTGCGAACCTCAGCGGCAGGAGTTGCTGAGACGGCTCAACCTAACCACTGGAGGTACCTATGAAGTGGTCAAGATGCGAGCCGACCTGCTGGCATTGATGCGTGACCACGCGGATTTTGACGCCATCAACGCCGATTTCGCGCACCTGTTCGGCTCCTGGTTCAACCGGGGCTTTCTGGTGCTCAAGCGTATTGACTGGACCACACCCGCCAACATCCTGGAAAAAATCATCCGCTACGAAGCGGTGCACAAAATTCGTGACTGGGATGACCTGCGCCGCCGGCTTGACCCACGGGATCGGCGCTGTTTCGCGTTTTTTCATCCGGCCATTGGCGACGAACCGCTGATTTTTGTGGAAGTGGCCCTGACCCGGGGACTGCCCGGCCAGATCCAGAGCATTCTCGCCAGCGAGCATTACGATATCGACGATCCGGACGCGGCCGATACCGCTGCCTTTTTCGGGATCAGTAACTGCCAGACCGGCCTGCGCGGCATTTCCTTTGGCAATTTCCTGATCAAACAGGTGGTTCAGGAACTGAAACTGGAACTCCCGGCCCTCAAGAACTTCGTCACCCTGTCGCCCATGCCGGGCTTCCGGAGCTGGCTTGAGCACAACTATCTGGACCATATCGAGCTGCTGGAACCGGACGCGCAGGAAACTCTCAAACACCTCAACGACCCGGGCTGGCACAAGGACCCGGTGCTGTCCGTGCGCCTCGACGAAGTCATCCGTCCGCTGGCCGCGCGTTACCTGCTGAAGGAAAAGTCTGCCAAGGGCCTGCCGCTGAACCCGGTGGCCCGGTTCCATCTCGGCAACGGCGCCGAACTGCACCGCATCAACTGGCTGGGCGATGTGTCCGACCAGGGCCTGAAACAGTCAGCCGGACTGATGATCAACTACCTCTACGTCCTCGACACCATTGAGCGCAATCACGAGCAGTACAGCACAGACGGGGCCATCGTGTGCTCATCGGCTGTCCGTGATCTGAGCCGTCGTGGCCGGAAACTGCTCAAGGGAGAAACTGAAAAATGAACCACAATCTGTTCGCCACCTTCGCCGAACGCATGTCAGCGCGCCGTGATCGCAACTTCATTACCACACTCGATGGCCGCACCTACAGCTATGGCCAGGCGCTGGAGACCAGTGCCCGACTGGCCGGTGCGCTGACAAGCCTTGGCGTCAAGCCGGGTGACCGGGTAGCGGTGCAGGTGGACAAGAGCCCCGAAGCCATCCTGCTGTACCTGGCGTGCCTGCGCATGGGCGGCGTCTATCTGCCCCTCAATACCGGCTACACCGCGGATGAGATCGGCTATTTCCTCGGCGACGCGGAGCCTGCGCTGTTTGTCTGCCGGCCGGCATCTTTACAGGCCGCCCGCGAGATTGCCGGGAACACCGGCTGTCCCAATGTGGAAACCCTGGGCACCGACGGTGACGGCAGCCTGATGGACGCGGCGTCAAACGCCAGTGCCTTTGACGGAATTGAGCAACGGGCCGACGATGACCTGGCGGCGATCCTCTACACTTCCGGCACGACCGGCCGCTCCAAGGGCGCCATGCTGACCCATCGCAACCTGGCGTCAAACTCCGCGTCACTGACCGAAGCCTGGCGTTTTACCGATCAGGACCGGCTGATCCACGCGCTGCCGATTTTCCACACCCACGGGCTGTTTGTGGCTTGCAACGTAGTGCTGATGTCCGGGGCCAGCCTGTATTTCCTGCCCAGATTCGACCTGGATGCCATTATCGAGGCGATGCCCCAGGGCACCACCATGATGGGTGTACCGACCTTCTACACCCGGCTTTTACAGGATAAGCGCCTGACCGCCGAACTTACCGCCAACATGCGGCTGTTTACGTCCGGGTCGGCGCCGCTGACCGCGGAAACCCACCAGGAATTCCAGCAACGTACCGGACACGCCATTCTTGAGCGCTATGGCATGACGGAAACCAACATGAACACGTCCAACCCGTATGACGGTGACCGCATCGCCGGTACTGTGGGCATGCCCCTGCCGGGCGTGGAGGTCCGGGTGACCAACCGGGAGACCCTGGAAGAAGTGCCCCAGGGTGAGATCGGTATTCTTCAGGTGCGGGGCCCCAACGTGTTCAAGGGTTACTGGCGGATGCCGGAGAAAACCCGGGAAGAGCTGCTACCCGATGGTTTTTTCATCACCGGTGATCTGGCTCTGATCGATGAGCGCGGTTACGTGCACATTGTCGGCCGCGACAAGGATCTTGTGATCTCAGGCGGGTTCAACGTCTATCCCAAGGAAGTGGAACAGGTCATTGACGAGATCGACGGCGTAGTGGAATCAGCCGTCATCGGTGTGCCTCATCCGGATTTCGGTGAGGGTGTGACTGCCGTGGTCGTGCTCCAGCAGGGAGCTTCTGTCACCGAGGCGGACGTGCTGGCATCGCTGGCCGGACATCTGGCCAAATACAAGCAACCCAAACGGGTGTTCTTCGTGGACAGCCTGCCGCGCAACACCATGGGCAAGGTGCAGAAGAATCAGTTGCGGGATAAATTCGGCGACATCTACAAGGACGCCTGATCGTCAGGGTCGGGCGCCGGGATACCGGGGCAGATCATCCTGGATGTCCCACCAGTTGGCGCGGGAATCCGTGTACGCGTGGGACACCGGTCGGACCTCAAGCGGCCCGTCGATCAGCCCGGCGCGGACCCGCACCACGTCAGGACGATCGTCCCGGCGGCTGATGACCGGCGAGCCGCAGGTGCGGCAGAAGCAGCGTTTCTTGCCCGGTGACGATTCAAACTCTGCCAGCAGTTCAGACCCGGCCAGCAGCCTGAAGGCCGAGGTCGCTACCGGGATGTTGGTCGCCAGGGGAGTGCCCTGGGCCTTGCGGCACTGCTGGCAGTGACAGACCTGGACAGGCTCCAGCGGACCGTCGATCTGGAAACGGATGCCCTGGCATAAACAGCTTCCGGTGTGGTGTCGCATCTTGCTGTATCTCCTGTGCCGGTAGGCATGAGCCGCTGAACCGGTGGGAACCGCAGCGGGTGTTATGCCGGCCCGGACGTATCCCGGACCCTTTGTATCATTGTACAGTACCCGCCAAGACCAATGCCTGACCGGAATCGACCATGGCCCTCAAAGCAACCATCTTCAAGGCAACCCTGAACGTTGCCGATATGGACCGTCACTACTACGCGGAGCACGTCTTGACTCTTGCCCGTCACCCGTCAGAAACCGACGAGCGGATGATGGCCCGGGTGCTGGCCTTCGCGCTCAATGCCAGCGACACGCTGCAGTTTACCCGCGGCCTGAGCACCGATGACGAACCGGAACTCTGGCAGAAAAGCCTGAGCGACGAGATCGAGATGTGGATAGAACTGGGACTGCCCGACGAGAGCCGCCTGCGCAAAGCCTGCAACCGTGCCAGACAGGTAAGGGTCTACGCCTACGGGGGCCGGGCTGTGCAACTCTGGTGGGACAAAATCCGCAGCAAACTCAGCCGCTTCAATAATCTGGAAGTGTTCAACCTGCCGGCCGAGACCAGCGAGGCGCTGGGCGCCCTGGCCAACCGGGCGATGAACCTGCAATGCACCATCCAGGAAGGCCAGGTCGGTCTGGGCGACGACACCCGTCACCTGCTGATTGAGCCGGAGCGCCTCCGTCTGTCGGACTGAGCATCGGCCAGTTGCACACAACGTGCCGGGATGTTTGCTGTATTCCGCAGAACGAGAGAAGATACCATTTTTGCATTGGTGGCCGTCATGTTGTGAAGCCGGTCACCCTGATCGTTGACGTTCAATAACAACCGATACGGAACCGACGCCATGATCCTGAAAGACGCCGTTGCCATTGTCACCGGATCCTCATCCGGGATTGGGGCCGCCATCGCCCGTACCTTTGCCGCCCAGGGCTGTCATGTGGTCATCAACTACAGTCGCAACGCTGACGGCGCCAATGCGGTAGCGCGCGAGTGCGAGGCCCTGGGCGTGCGCACGCTGGTGCAGCGGGCCGACGTGGCCGATGATGCCGACTGCCGGGAACTGGTTGCCGCGACGCTCGAGACGTTCGGGCGGGTGGATATCCTGGTCAACAACGCCGGCACCACCAAATTCTGTGATCACGCCAACCTGGACGGTCTGGACAAGCAGGACTTCCTGGATCTATACAGCGTTAACACGATAGGCGCGTACCAGATGACCCGGGCCGCCGAAAAGCCCATGCGGGACCAGGGCTCAGCCCACGTGGTGAACATGGCTTCGATTGCCGGCCTGGCGGGCGTCGGCAGCTCGATTGCCTACGCCGCCTCCAAGGGCGCCCTGCTGACCATGACCAAGTCCCTGGCCCGGGTGTTGGGTCCGGAAATCCGCGTCAACGCCATCTGCCCCGGGTTTGTACAGGGTGAATGGCTGGAGAAAGGGCTGGGCAAGGACACCTACGATCGCCTGCTCGCCAAAACCCGCGCCGCTGCGCCCCTGCATGAAACCGCCTCACCGGAGTCCGTCGCCCAGGTGGTCCTGGGGTTGATTATCGGCGGTGACCTGACTACCGGTGAGTCACTGCTGATTGACGGCGGCGCCCACCTGGGCCCGGCGCCCGGGCGGCGTTAAGGGCGACACAATGATAG
>JASBRL010000009.1 GCA_030149475.1 Marinobacter sp. | reverse complement strand
GGTTCTGGCGGAACGCCAGGTATTTCTCCGGCGCCCGACTGGCCTCGCCGGACAGATCCGCAAGCTGCGCACTGATGGTCTGCATACGCAGCACGTTCTGGCGAAGCAGGCCGATCAGTTGGCTGACCCGCTCATTCAGGTTGTCCCGCAGTTCGGTATAATCCGGGTCGGCGTCGCTGAAACTGCTGATTTCCAGGCGATCACGCACATCACGCAAGGTCACCAGATGCCCCCGCAGGCGAGCATCGGTCAGCTCCTGATACAGTGACGCGTTGCAGGCCCGCATCAGGTTGATGAGGGCGTCCTGGAACACCAGTCGCCGCTCACCCTCGGCCTTGATGATGTCAATCACCAGGCCGCTGCGGAACAGATTGTCGGTATTAACCGCCAGCCGCACCCGGTCCCGGTCTGCTTTGCCCAGCGAACGGGTATAGTCCATGACCTCGGCCACCAGATCACTCTCACGAATGTAGCGGGCTTCGTTCCGGTCCATTCGTTCAATCATCCGGAACAGCATCCCGGGGTGCTCAAACAGCAGCCGGGTGGTATCCAGGGTGCTGAAGCGCTTACTCATCCGCCGGCTCCAGCAGACTGTTCTGGGTCTGGTCGGCCCAGTGGCTGAGGGGTTCGCCGTTGGTAAAACCCTCGGCACCGCCCCAGAACACCAGAGTACGCTGCGAACTGTAGGGCCGTGCCGTGCGCATCTGCCCGACTTCCAGATGGCGGCCGATCAGGTAGATCACTTCCGCGCTGGCACTGTGGGTAGCGGCAGAGAACAGGTTAAACCCCTGATTGCGCAGTCGGTCCAGCAATGAAGGCATCTGGCTGATATCCACACTGGCCAGTTCGTCCAGCACCATGGGGAACGACAACTGCACACCCGGATACAACACCCGCTTTAACAGCCGATAGACCAGTTCGAGATTGATCAGCGCCGTGGTGGACGTGGACTGGCCTTTCTTGTCCAGGTTCGCGGCGTTTTCCTTGCGGGTGCGGTAGGAGATACCAGTAATCACCCTGTCCATGGTCAACCGTTTGCTGCCGCCCTGCTCCCCGAAAAAGTCCGCCACAAATACCCGCAAACGGTCATAGAACGCATCCGACTGTAGCTGACTGCCATAAGGGTCGATATTATTGGCTTCTTCCACCAGATTGCGGAATTTCGGATCGGTGTGGATATCCACCCGAATCTCCACCAGATCGTTGATCCGCACCCCGTCCAGCTCACGGTTAAGCTGCGCCTCAAACCGGGCAATGTGCTCGTGATTGGACTTCAGGGCCTGGCGGTAGCTGGCCACGGTCTCGTTATGTATGCCGACCTGCTGCTCGAGCACATCCCAGCGCTCGGCCATGCCGGCAAACAGGTCGGACAGGCCCTTAAAGGTATCGCGGATGACCGATGATGCCGGTCCGTCTTTCTGTAACTCGCCTTCGGTGTCCTCATAAATGCCCAGGTACACGAATTGACGAAGGTGGTCGAGAATGCTGCGGCGGCGATCCTCCAGGTCATCCAGTTGGGTTTGCAGGTCGTCAAAAGCCGCAACCGACACCTGTTCAACCGTCAGCGGCTGCTCGGCCTCCACCGCTTTCAGGTGTGGAAACCGGTGCTCCACGGTTCCCACACTGCGGCCGAGGCCCACCAGTTCCCGTTCCCGCTCTTCAATACGTTCTTTTTCGGCTTTGGCCCGGGCGGCCTTTTGCTGAACGGCATCCTGCTTTTCCTGTTCCAGCCGGGCCCGTTCTTCCAGCCTGGCCAGTTGCTCCTCTGCCGCCCGCTTCTCTTCGCTGGCGTCCCGTAGCGTCGTCGCCGCAGCCGGGAAACGCTGGAGGGTTTCAAGATCCTTCTCGATGGCCCGGATCTCTTTCTCCGTGCGCTCAATCAGCCGGGGCCGGTCGTGTTCCTGGTTGGCGGTTTCGGCCAACTCGAAACGCTCCTTTTCCAGACCATTGAGTTCCCCTTCAAGGTGCCGCCGCTGTTCTGCAAAGTCAGTCTGCCGGGCCGGCTGGGCCGGGTATTCGGCGTCAAACCAGTCAAACCCCTGATCATGGGGTGCAAACAATCGGGCAAAGGCTTCGATAGCGGCCCGGGTGTTGGTGTCCAGGTCCTCGCCGGGACTGGCCATCACCAAGCGCGGGTCCACGGCCCGCAGTGGCGCAGCCGTGCCTTCACTCAACTGGTTTTGCAGTTGCCATTGCTGCTTGCTTTCCCGCTCCTTCAGGGAGTCAAGCTTGCGCTCCAGTTCCTGCTGCTTTTTCCGGATCTGCTCCAGCCGGATCTCCGCCTGGGCGGCACTCTTCAATGCGGCCAGATGCCCTTTTCTGCTTTCGAGTTCCTCTTTCTGGATGTCCTCGATTTCCTGCAGGGTCATCTCCCCGTACTGGGACGCCAGCAGCTCGCCATCTTTCTGGTTCTGCTCCGCCTGCTTGATGCGACGATCGGCAGAGCGGATCTCGCCTTTCAGGCCGCTGGCCTCCTGCTCAAGCTTCTTGAGGGTTTGTAACAGGTGGCGCAGAGTGTCGTTCTGCTCGGTCCAGGCCTCCATCGCGACTCGTCGCCGGGAGCCGATCTCAGGCAGGGCATTGGCCACACCGTCCCGAAACGCCGCAAAATCGTGCTGGCTGCGCAGCAGTGTCTGGTAGGCCTGATAGTCACGGTTCAGCTTCTCAAAGCGCCCCCGCTCTTTTTCAATGCGGTTCAGTTGGGTGTGCTGCTGTTTTAACTGATCATGGCGGGTGAGGAACTCATCGATGTTGAAATCGAAGGCATCGTCAGCAAACTTCTTGTCCGCCTCAATGATACTGGATACCGCATTGGCCATGGCCTGATCGTCCGCCTTCATCTCAAACAACAGCAGAATCAGCGTGCGCATCGACTGCACCCGGCGCTCGTCGGACTCACCCAGGGGCAATACCGAGTAGCGCACGGCATCAGCGTTCATCAGCTCGCTGCTGTACAGCATCTGTTTGAGCCTGGCCGGGTCACTGACCAGCCGGGTGTCTCTGGAGAGCTTTTTCAGGGCCTCCGACAACCGGCTGAACGAAAGCTCCGGCACCGCCTGCCCGATACCGTCCTCACCATCGCCGTTCCAGAACAGGGGCCGCAACTGGTCGTAACCCACCGGTACAAAGGCGCGACCGTAACTGAGCTGACTGGCGCTGTCCCGATACAGAATCTGGCAATGCACCCCGGCGGGATTCTCGGCTTCCATGATCAGGAAGCTGAACTGGCTCGGAAAATAATGCTGGTAGCTTTCCTCGTTGGTGTAAAAGCTGCCGGCGCTGGCATTGCGGAAGGCGAATTTTTTGCGGCTGTTCTTGAAGTTGTTCTCCGGCAACAGGAACAGACGCAGCGAATTCAAAAGGCTGGACTTGCCCAGGTTGCCCGGGCCCAGAATCAGGCCGTGGTTGTCCACCGGAATTTCCACGTAGCAGAAGCCGGCAGAGTCCACCAGCACCAGGCGACGAATGCCGAAGGTAAAATGGCCGGGGCTCCCCTGGGAGTCAGTCATCCAGAATCATCTCCTGTTCCATGAATTTGCCGGTGGTTCGAAACAACTCTGCCAGGGCCACAAAGCCAAGCCCCTGTGCCAGAGAAAGCGCCCGTGTAAAGCGCTCAGTGCTGTCGGGTACCTTGCAGAACCGGTCCCGCCACGGTTGCCAGTCGCGCGGCTGCACAAAGGTGGCTTTGTCACCGAGCGAGGCCGCCACGGTCGAGAACATCTGCAGGCCACCGGCATCATAATCGAATGCGCAGAATACCGCGTCATAGCCGCTCAACCAATCGAGAATCGCCGCCCGGGTAATCCGGTTGCCACCGCCCAACACCAC